>NZ_JAWUZH010000046.1:0-18146 GCF_036281795.1 Francisella sp. 19S2-4 | reverse complement strand
TAAGTTTTTACTAAAAATAGCAAAAATATTCCTATTCATAGAAATTGAAAGATTTATTCAACAGTCTTTACTATTATTTTTAGATGTGTAGAATTTAACAGTGCTTATTGATTTTTAATACTTTTTATGATTGTTTATTGATTGATTTAAGGTTTTATAAAATAAAATAAAGTGAAAGAAACTAAATTTTTATAGAATAAATTAGATTAAACTTAATGATTTTAAATATTTATTATTGTTATAATTTTAGTGTTTTATTAAATTTAGTTTTAAAGAGAGTTGTTATGAGAAAAGTTACAGTTGTTAAGCAAATAGGAGCAATAGCTATAATAGCAGGTACTGCTGTTGGAGCTGGGATGTTGGGTATTCCATTTGCTGTAGCGGCGGTAGGCTTTAATTATGCAGTGATAGCTTTGTTTTTAGTTTGGATAATTATGTACTCAACAGCTTTACTAATTGCAGAGGCAAATATTTCTCAGCCATTAGGTACAGATATGGATTCGATTGCTAATAATATACTAGGTAAGTCTGGTAAAATATTAAATTTGGTCTTTTATTTATTGTTGTTATATTCTCTGCTTACAGCATATATTTTTATGGGAGGGCAACTTTTTAAAACATATATACTAAGTTGGTTTGGATTAGAAAATGTTAATTTTGCAAAAGCTATATTTTGCTTAGTTTTTGGCTTTTTCATATATAAAGGTATTCGAGTTGTTTTTAGGGTTAATGAAATATTTTTGAGTTTAAAAATTTTAGCATTTGTTTTATTTGTGGCTTTTATAGCGCCTAATATACAAATCTCGCTTCTAGAAAACAATTCTTTAGGTGTAGAGTATATTTGGTTTGCAATACCTATTCTTGTTACTTCATTTGGCTTTCATATTGTCATTCCAGCAATTAGAAACTATTTCCAAAATGATAAGGTTTTTAAAAGAACTATAGCCGTTGGTGCACTTACACCATTACTTATTTATCTAGTATGGGTGGTGGCTACTTTAGGTACTATAAGCCTATATGGTCAAGGTGGTTTTATTGAACTTAGCATGACAGGAAAAACATTAGCTGCAGCATATAAAAATATAAGTCAGCATAGTTCATTGATATTTATAAAACTATTTGAGAATTTTGCAGTAATTACTTCATTCTTAGGTGTTGCGTTGGCATTATTTTCTTTCAATAGAGATCTCTATAATATTGACATAGAAAAAAAAATAAAGAAAATCATAGTTCTATTTATAACCTTACTACCACCATTAATATTTGCTATGTATTTTGTGAATAGCTTTATAGCAGCCTTAGGCTACGCTAGTATTTTTGTTGCTGTTTTACTGATTGTTCAACCAGCTATGATGGTTTGGGTAATTAGGGCAAAAGAATCAAGAAATGATTTTGTTAGTAAATTGTATTTATTAATAATATTATTTAGTGGCTTAGGTATTATAGGATTGCAATTATTGGTAGCCTTTGATAGATTACCACATATATAATTTCGTTAACTTTTAAATCTTTAAATTATTTCATGAAGAAACCTAGCTTTGATATTAAAAAAAAACCTAACATGGCGAGTAAGCCTGTAAACTATGATAAAAATTCAGATATAGAGAGTTTTAGTGTTGAAAAACTTAATGAATTCTCTGAAGAATTAGTTGAGTTATTTAAGCTTATTCAAGCAGTTAGGTATGATAGAGTAAATTTACAAGAAGAGTATAATCAATATCGTCTAAAGTTAAATAATGATAGGATGAATCTAGAATCTGAGGTTATAAAAATAAAAAAACATTATCATTCTAAGATATCATCTTTGCAGGAAGAATATAATTCGGTAAAATCTAATAATGTTATTGAGCTAACAAAAGTTAGAGAAAACTAATAAATACAAAGTTAGTCGGACAGTCGCGCTTGAGAAAGTGAGGAAAGTCCGGGCTTTACAGAGCAAGATGCCAGATAACATCTGGGGGGCGTGAGCCTACGGAAAGTGCAACAGAAAATATACCGCCTTAATTTTTTAAGGTAAGGGTGAAAAGGTGTGGTAAGAGCGCACCGCACTGGTGGTAACACTCAGTGGCATTGTAAACCCCATCTAAAGCAAGACCAAATAGCGTCACTAATGCGTTGCTCGCGCTGTGACAGGGTAGGTCGCTTGAGTCTGTTGGTGACAGCAGACCTAGATAAATGACTGTCTATTACAGAACCCGGCTTATAGATTAACTTTGTATTTTTTATTTTAAAAAAGTGGGTATTTATGCAAGTTATTGACTCCAAACTTTTAGACAGTGGTGGTCAGATAAGAGATGAGCTCTTAATATCTGAACTTAAAAGTTTTTATAGTGATGATAAGTTTGAGATTATAGCTGCTGCATTGAATCTTCTAAAGACTAAAAATGCTGAGTCAATAAGACATCCTACAGGTATTAATTCTTTTTTATATGCTATTGAGATGGCATATGTATTATTCAAAATTAAGGCAGATGAGGAATCTGTCTCAGCAGGTATACTTTATGAGCTATATAATTTTGGTGATCTTACAGATGAAGAGGTAGAACAAGTAACTAACTCTACAGTTGTTAGAATTTTACAAGGCACACGTAAGATGTCTGCGATTAGAATGTATCGTTCAGATAATATTTCTCTTGAGCAGATTGATACATTCAGAAAAATGCTTCTAACTATAATAGAAGATGTTAGGATAGTGCTAGTTAAGATAGTTGATAAGTTATGTACGATCCGTCATCTAAAATCCCTAAATGATAAGACTCAGCGTGTTATTGCTCGAGAAACATTAGATATATATGCACCTCTGGCAAATAGACTTGGTTTAGGGGCTATAAAGTGGGAGCTTGAAGATAGAGCTTTTTTCTTTTTAGAGCAAGATAAATATAAGGAAATTGCTAAGAGCCTTGGAGTAACTCGTCAACAAAGAGAAAGTTTTTTAAATGATATTATAAGCCAATTAAAATTAGCTTTAAAAAAGTATGGTCTAGATGATGCAATACAGGGACGAGTTAAACATATATATAGCATATATAAAAAGCTAAAAAAGAAAGGGTATAAGAGTCTAGATGACTTATATGATATTACGGCAGTAAGAGTTATAACTCATAATATAGACGAATGTTATAAGGTTTTAGCTGAAGTTAATAACCTTTTTTCTCCAATACCTGAGGAGTTTAGTGATTATATTGCAAATCCTAAGCCAAATGGTTATAAGTCCATACATACTGTTGTACAGTATCAAGATCAAAATATTGAGGTGCAAATTAGAACTTATAAGATGCATGAGGAGTCGGAGTTAGGATTTGCAGCTCATTGGCGTTATAAAGAAGGAGTTAAGTTTGATGCTTCATATGAGGCGAGAGTTGCTTGGTTAAGGTCTCTTCTAGAGTGGGAAAGAGAAATTAATGATGATGATAGTGATATTACTAAAGAGCTTAATAGTAGACTTTATGTATTTACCCCTGCTAATGAATTAATAGATCTTGCAGAAGGCTCAACAGTCCTAGATTTTGCATATTCTGTCCATACTATGGTTGGACACCGTACTAAAGGGGCTAAGTTGAATGGTAAAATAGTTCCATTAACAACTAAGCTAAGTACTGGTGATAAGGTTGAGATTCTAACTCAAAAAGAACCAAATCCTAGTAAAGATTGGGCATCAGAAGCACTTGGGTATTTATCTTCAGCTCGTAATAGATCACGAGTTACTAAATGGTTTAATGAGCAAAATAAAGAAGATAACATAGCTCTTGGTAAGGATAGAATTACGAAAGAACTTAGAGGATATGATCTTAAAGAAGTTGATTTTGTAGAAGTTGCATCTAAATTTAATATGAGAAGTAGTGATAGCTTGTTTGCTGCTATTGAGAGTGGTACTGTAAGGATAAACAGTATTGTTAACCATATTATTGATACATACTCAGCAGAAGAAAAACTTATTAAGAAAAAACCTAAGATCATAAGTGGTAAGCCGAAAGTTTCAAAGGTTTTAGTTTCTGGGTTTGGAGGCATGAAATATGAGTTGGCAAAGTGCTGTCAGCCTATATATCCTGATGAAATACAAGGTTATATGAGTGTCTCAAAAGGAGTTGTGGTTCATACACTAAATTGTCCAAATATGGATCATTTAAAGAAAAAACATCCTGAAAAATTTATAGAAGTAAACTGGGATGAGTAAGATTAAGTACTGATAGAAGTTCTATTACCAAAATTAACGCCAGTATTTTGTGCTTGACCATACCAGCCATTTTTAACAAAGAATGTAACTTCGTTTACAGAGTGGATATCCATTCCACTAGATGTCTGTCCTGCTATACTTAATCTGATCTCTCCTGGTGTAGGTCTTGGTATGTTCCATTGTCCTTTGTCATAACTTGCAGGTATTGTTGAACCATTTACCACGAATAATGGCTTATCAGTAGATGGTATTTCAGGCACAGTAACTATTGGGATATTTTGGTCTTTAGTAAAGATGTTAGCATCTTGTTTAGGAGATATTATTTTGACCTCTAAATCGCTATTTTGATTTTCATCGCCTAAATTTTGCATATTTTTTTCAGCTAAAGCTGAATTTGAGAGTTTTTGTACATCTGATTGACTTATGTTTACTGTTTTTGTATCTGTAACAGCTTTAGGAGTGCTTTGCTTGCCTTCAGGGTTTATAACAGTAGGCTTACCAACTTCTATGATTTTATAATCGACATCGCCACTTGGTTTTGTTTCTGAGAATACAACATTGCCTGTCTCTGAACGCCAAGTATAAACTTGAGATGTTCCATCTTCTGCAAAAACTGTGCTTGAACATGTTACAAGCATCAGGCTTAAGATGGTTTTATTAAAATTTGACATTTATTAAACTTATCGAATAACTTTACCGTTAAGTATATATAAAATTTTGAACAATCAAAAGCATTTGTAAATGAAATTTTATCTGCCAAAGACCTGTTTTCTACTAAAACTAGTATCTTGTGATGAAGTTATAGTTTGATGATCTTTTGTGCTACCTCTAACAGCTATACTAACTGGGCCTGGATTAGGTCTATTAACTTTCCATACACCATTTTCGAAGTGAGCAGGGGTGGGTATTCCATTTAAAATAAAAATTGGATGATCTTCAGCTGTAAGAGTAGGGCTTAGAACTATAGAAAGCTTTTCATTATGTATAAATCTACTTTCTCCGTTTGCTGGGGAAATTATTTTTACATTTAAAGTGCCTTTCGGTTTATTGTCGTTTCTAGAAGTAGGGTTCTCTTGCTCTTTGATGTATAAATTATTCTGTTTAAGAGAAGTTAGTTGTTCTTCTGCTGGAGATTTTGATTGAACTTCATTTTTAAAATGTACCCCAACTTCTTCATATTCGTGTTCGAAAATAGGCGCGGTTTGCGAAAAAACAGTACTGCCATCTTTTGCTTTCCAAGTGTAAATGTTACTACTTGCATAACTAGTTGAGACAGCTACTAAACTAGCTAATATTAAAATTAAAACAATTCTAGACTTAAAATAGCTCATTATATTTTTTAATTTTTTAAAGCTTTATATTTATGATTATATATGTTTTTATATTAAAATCTATGATACGAGTTTTTGAAAGTATTGGAGAAATATGGTTACTTTAGATTATGTGATTTATGATTGTATTGCAAATGTTTGCTTGCTTGGTTTTGCGTTTTTAGCTTTTAGAAATATTAGATTTGCTTGGGTTTTAGTATTAGCTAGCTTAGCAATAAAGGTATTTGTTTATGGCAAATATGGTTTATCTAGCTCTTTTATTTACTTGTCTGCGCAGATATTTATGGCAGTATTTGCTGGGGTTGTTTGGCTTAGAGAGCCTGCTTATATAAAACCAACTAAGCAAAAAGTGTTATTAGGCTTATCAACATCTTTACTTGTTTTAGTTATATGGATTGGACTTATGTATAAGTATATCAATCCATCAATACTTAATTATGATATGTTGTTTGGTTTTGATTATTTATGTTATATGTTGTTTGTTATTGGGTCTATTTTAGTAGCATTTAGAATATCTGTAGGTTTATTATTTATCGCAGTCGTATTTATTAGCTATGCAGTTAGTTATGGTAACTCGGCTGTTATTATCAAATCAGCACCAGAATACATTCAGGCCTTTTCCCCGTATTATTGGGTATCTGCTATTACTTTATTTATTGCAGGTATTTTACTTGTTGCCTCTTATACAAATATAAAGAGAAACAGAGGCTTATAAACTGTAAATGTCAAATCTGTTGGTTTTTCCTTTAAGCTGTGATGAAGGTTTTTTATCATAAAGGAATTCTGCATATATAGGTCTTTTAACGATTACTTTTTTAGTCTTCTTGGTTTCTAGGATATTTTTCAAAAGTTGTGAGTTAAGATTTTCATTATTAAAAGCTATTTGGTGTAGTATTTGCATATCTTGTTTAACTTTTGCACTTTTTTTGCGAGGAGGAAACATTGGATCAACATATATACAGTCAAATATTTGCTCTGTATTTAATATATACTCATTGCTATCTAAATTTAGTAAAGTGATATTTTTAACTATGTGTGATATTGAGTCAATATTTGCCGCTCTATGTAAAGCATCGCAAAGAAGTAAATATATATAAATATCTTTTTCTATAGATGTAACTATATGACCTCTGGATGCTAATGTAAAAGTATCTCTACCAAGTCCAGCAGTTGTATCTAAAATCTGTAGTTTTTCTTTAGATCGACCTTCTACAGACTGAATAACACTGCATTTTTTTGACTTAGGATCTATTCTGCTAAGGATCTCAGAGCTATTAAAATCAATAAAAAGTTCTTGGTTATTATTTGCAAGCTTCAATATGTTATTATCATAATACAAAAATTTTTCAGTTTGTGACTGAGTATATTCAAAACTATTGCTTGTAAGCTTAGTAATATGATTTTTTGTTTCTTGGTCAAGAATATTTACGGTCATTATTTTTTCTTTGCGCGAGGGTGAGAGTTATCAAAAACATCTACTAACTGTTGGAAATTTAGATGAGTATAAATTTGTGTACTAGATATATCTGCATGACCTAATAAATCTTTTACAGCAAGTAAATCTTTGGATGAGTCCAGAACATGGCTAGCAAAAGAGTGTCTAAGCATATGTGGATGTATATGTTTAGTAGCATATTTTTGAGCAAATATTTCTAGTCTTTTCTGAATAGATCTATTCGTGAGATGAGTGCCTATTTGAGAAATAAAAAGATAGTTGGACTGAGGAGAGAAAGAATCTCTAATATCAAGCCATCTTTTTAAGTTTCCTAATGTTTTAGATCCAAAATAAACTATTCTTTCTTTATTACCTTTACCTGTGACTCTGATACTTTTTTTGGATATGTTGATATCGTTTATTTGAATTGTAGATAGTTCGCTAAGACGAATTCCACAGCTATATAGAAGATCAAAACTGGCAATATCTCTAGCCTCAATGTCATTATAAGGTTTTATCTCAAGTAAATATGCTAATTCATCTATGTTAATCGCTTTGGGGAGTTTTTTTTCTCCTTTAGGGGCTTTTATGCCTATAGTTGGATTTATCGATACTATTTCATTGTTTAATAAAAAATTAAAAAAGCTTCTGATAGAGCTTATTTTACGTTGTATGGTTTTAGTCGAATTTCCTTGGGCATGAAGTTTCTTTATCCACATTGAAACATCACTGCGATTTAAGCTTGTTAGAGATTTCTGCTCTAAAGAGTTATTTAGTTGTATTAAGTCTCTTTTGTAGTTGTCAATAGTTTCTTTAGAGTAGTTTTTAATATGTAAAAGATCATTTAGAAAGTTGTCTATATGTTCTAGGTTTTGCATTTTAGAGCACGACACATAAGATAACTATCACACCAGAGGTGAAAGAAATTAACCATAAGCTTTTATATCTGGATATTTTATAGTTAAAAGTTTCTCCAAGGCTATTCATTTTAAATGCCATAAGCGAAGGCATTATCATTAAAAGTACAGCAATTGATAAACCAACACATGTCATAGCATATATAAATATATTAGGATCAAGTTGATTTATGATTAGCGGTATAGCAAAAGTTAGAAGGGTTGCTATTGAGTAGCCAATAATTTTCTTTGTCTTATATAACTTGTAGGTATCAAGATTAAAATGAAACAAAGATAAGTTAACGCTTAAGAAAGAAGTCATAATCGCAACATATGTAAATATATGTAATACAGCTGATGTAACAGGTGTTTTAACTTTATCTCCCAGAGCTGTTAGTATATCTCCAATATTAGCTTTATCTACAGGAATATGGTTAAATATTGAGTCCATAAAGCTTACAGGGCCATGCAAAGGTAGTACCCCTAAAATTGTAGAAACCCAAATTATATATAGTATAAGAGGAATTATGCTTCCTATTATAATAACTCTTTTCATATCTATAGAGTTCTTGCCAAGATAATCTGACAAAGCAGGTACTATAATGTGAGAAGTGAAGGAGGTCGTGAAAACAGGTATTGCAATAACAAGCGATACTCCAAGATCAACTGGATTCACAAATAGATTTTTTGTTTCTATATATTTATTAAAAACAACACATAATATTACTAATACGAGTATTTTTAGGATTATAAAAAACCTATTGGCGTAGTCAACAAACCTTGTCCCTAAGACAACAATACTTCCAAATATAATTACAAAAAATAAAGAAGATATATTTTCATTAATATTTGGAAATGTTGTTGATAAAGATGATGCTGCTGCTGAGATGTAAGCAGTACTTATAAAATACATTAGTACAAGGAATGCTATACTAGCAACAACTCCACCAGCTTTGCCAAGGTATTTTTCAGCTATTGTTTTAAAGCTGCTACCATAAGGCATAGAGCAAGAAATATCTGATATGACAACTGCTGTATAAGTCATTATACTCCATACGATAATTATGAGTATGGAGCCAATTACAAAACCAAGTTTTGCCGTGATTATAGGTAAAGCTAAAATACCGCCACCAATCATAGTACCGACGATAATCATTATAGATCCTAGAATCTTAATAAAACTGTTTTGAGAATCATTCATTAGTAAGTATTCTTTGTTTATTAGTGAGTAGATTGCTCAGTTTGTTGAGCTTTTTTTTGCATATAAATGGCATCAAAATTAATAGGGGCTAGATTTAGAGGTAAGAATCCACCCTTCATAATAGAAGAGTCAAGAACTCTTTTAGCATAAGGGAATAGTGTATTTGCACAATATGTATTAAGCACAGATTCAACCTGATCTTCTGACATGCCAGTTATTGTAAATATACCAGCTTGAGTAACTTCAACTATATATACATTTGCATTATTATTCTTTGTCGTTACAGTAATTGTTAGATCAAGCTCATAATTTTCTTCATTAATTTTTTTAGTATCTATATCAATGTTGAAATCAGAGTTTGGATTCCATTGATCTTTAAAGCATTCTGGTGAATTAATAGTTTCAAGAGAAGTATCTTTTGTGTAAACTTTTTGAATTAAAAATGAAGGTTGATTTTCATTATTTTGCATAACTTTTTCCTAGAAATTTATAAATATATATCTTGGAAATTATAGCAAATTAGAAAAGCTTATGTAATAAATTAAGAATTTTTTAGTTCAAAAAGAATATTTAGTGCTTCAATAGGAGTTATGCTATTAATATCAATACTTTTAATTTTCTCTTCTAAAGAATTCTGTTCTTTTGCATTTTCAAAGTCTAAAGAAGATTGAACTTGATTGATTTCTTTTATAATTGGCTGCTTGTTTTCAAGCTTGTGTAAGTTCTGTTGGGCAGATTTTAACACATCTGAAGGAATGCCTGCTAATTTGGCAACTTGTATACCATAAGATTTCTTGGCAGCTCCTTCTACAGCCTTATGCATAAAGTAGATATTATCTTTATATTCTTTAGCTTCAAAGTGGATATTTTTAATATTTGAGTATCTATTTATAAGTTCGGTAAGTTCAAAATAATGAGTTGCGAAGAGTGTAAAAGCTCCTATTTTAGCGAATTTTTCAGCACAAGCTTCGGCTAATGATAAACCATCAAAAGTGCTAGTTCCCCTACCTATTTCATCCATTATAACTAAAGAATTGCTGGAAGCATTATTAAGGATGTATGCTGTTTCAGTCATTTCAACCATAAATGTGGATCTGCCGCTTGAGATATCATCTGATGCACCTATCCTTGTATAGATGGTGTCAATATCACAGATATTTGCATAGCTTGCAGGTACAAAAGAACCAAGATGTGCTAAAAATATTAACTGAGCAACTTGGCGCATATATGTTGATTTACCACCCATATTTGGACCAGTGATTATTTCAAGTGTATGAGTATCTTTTGTTAGAGATGTGTTGTTTGGAATAAACGGTTCATCAATATTCTGTTCTATAGCAAGGTGACGAACTTCTTTAAGATCTAGCTTTCCATTATTATTAAAATTTGGTTGTTTGAGGTTTAGTTTTATAGCTCTTTCAGCAAAATTAGCTAGAACGTCTATTTGAGCAATGTTTTCAGCAGTTTGTTGGATTTGACTATAGTACTCAAGCACTTTTTTCAAAAGAGAGTCATAGATTAACTTTTCTCTAGCTAGTGCTTTTTCTTTTGATGATAGAACCTTATCCTCAAAAATTTTTAATTCTTCTGTGATATAACGTTCACTAGCTTTTAATGTTTGTCTTCTGGTATATTCAGTGGGAACTTGGTTAGCGTATTGTTTAGATAGCTCTATATAGTATCCATGTACACGATTGTAGCCAACTTTTAAGGTGCTTATGCCAGTTTTTTTCTTTTGTGATTGCTCAAAATTTAATAAGAAATCATAAGAATTGTCTTTTATGCTTTTCAGTTCATCAAGTTCTTTATCAAAACCTTCTTTAATAACACCACCATCTCGAATAGTTACAGGAGGATTTTCTATAATAGCTTTATCTAGTAGTTCAACAAGCTCATCAAGCTGATAGATACCATTATTCAATGTTTGTATTTCATTGGTTTCTTTTTCCGTTAAGAGTTTTTTAAGTTTTGGAAGTTGTTCTAATGAGTCCTGAAGTGAAACTAGATCTTTAGGCTTTACAGTTCCTAATGCGACACGAGAAATTATTCTTTCAATATCGCTGATATAATTAAGAACCTCTTGTAGCTTCAAGAAATGATGATTTTCTTTGAAATTATTTATAATGTTATGGCGTAGGGATATTTTATCTAAATTTTTTGTAGGGTTTTTAAAGTATCTTCTTAGTAATCTGCTGCCAAGACTTGTTTTACATTTATCAATAATGCTTAATAAACTGCTTTTTGAATTATTATCTAGTTCAAGATTTACTCGACTATTTACATCTATATTAAGTATTTGTTCATCCTCATTAGAGCTAACATTTGTAATATGTCTAGGAGTATTTTTCAGTGTTGTAGCAAGATATCCTAATATTGAGCCAATTGAGATTATTTGTTCAGATTTATATTGTTTTAAAATATTTGTTGCTAAGCTTAAATCAAGAGAGTCTGAGATATGTTTTTTTGTTTCAAAACTGCTAAAGAACCACTCTTCAAGAACTTTGATTGGTTTTTCAAAGATATTTTGTTCCTTAAGGTTATTGCAGTTTGTAATAATTTCTTGAGGAGAAAGTTTTAAGACTTCGTTTTTTAATTCTATTAAATTATTTATTTTATTTAATAAGTATATTTTTCCTTGAGTGTAGCTAGTATATGCTAGGTAGTATTTATCATTTTTTACAAAGATGCTTAATAGGATACTGTCAGAATTAGTGTCTAAAAAAGCTTCTTCAGAAACTGTTGCAGGGGTTATTATTCGTACAACTTGTCTTTCAACAGGTCCTTTTGAGCTATTCGGGTCACCTATCTGCTCGCATATTGCTATTGAAAGCCCTTTTTTGACAATCTTGGCAATATAATTCTCAGCTGCATGATAGGGAACGCCAGCCATTGGTATTGGATCACCATTAGATTTGCCTCGAGCTGTAAGAGTTATGTCTAAAAGTTCGGCAGCTTTTTTAGCGTCATCAAAAAATAACTCATAAAAATCTCCCATACGATAAAATAATAGTATATCTTGGTATTGAGCTTTAATTTTTAGATACTGTTGAATCATAGGGGTATGATGAGAAATATCTTGCATAAAATTTGTTTAGAATCTTTTTTATGAGAGTGATTATATTATAAATACTCCATATAACAAACTTTGAAAATCATTCACTGTTATCTTTTTTATTTTATCAAAATACTTTAGAATATCATGTAGCTATTTTTATGAATTGATTTGCATTTTTGAAAGGAGAAAATAGAAAATGAATTATTTAGACTTTGAGTCAAAAATTAAGGAAGTTGAGGATAAGATTACATCTCTATCTCATGTTTTTGAAGATGAGAAGACGGAAGAGGAGCTTAAAAAGTTAAGTAAAAAGAGACTTGAGCTTATGGAGTCAACTTATTCTAAGCTTACTGATTGGCAAGTGGTACAGTTATCACGTCACCCAGATAGACCGTATTTTAAAGATCTTTTACCTTTGATCTTTACTGATTTTCAAGAGCTTCATGGAGATAGAGCTTTTGGCGATGATTTAGCTGTTATTGGTGGTCTTGCAAAACTCAATAATGTTTCAGTGATGGTTATAGGTCAAGAAAAAGGCCGTGATACTAAAAGTAAAATTAAACATAATTTTGGCATGATGCATCCAGAAGGGTATCGTAAAGCTTTACGTTTAATGAAGTTAGCTGAGAAATTTAATTTGCCTGTTGTAACTTTTATCGATACTCCAGGTGCTTATCCAGGTATTAAAGCAGAAGAGCGTGGTCAAAGTGAAGCTATTGCAAGAAACCTTTTTGAAATGAGTGCGCTAAAAGTTCCTGTAGTTTGTACAGTTATTGGTGAAGGATGCTCTGGTGGTGCCTTAGGTATAGGTGTTGGTGATAAACTACTTATGCTTCAATATAGTTATTTTGCGACAATTTCTCCAGAAGGTTGTGCTTCAATTCTTCATAAAACAGCAGAGAAAGCTTCAGAAGTAACTCAGATGATGAATATAACTTCCGATCGTTTAAAAGAGCTTGAAATAGTTGATGGTATTATTTCAGAACCTTTAGGCGGAGCTCATAGAGATTATGAGTCGACAGCTACAAATATAAGAAAAGCTTTAGCAGCGGAGTTAAAAGTGTTATCTAACATGACGGTTGAAGAAAGAAACTCTAAAAGATACGATAAGTTAATGTCTTTTGGTAGATTCAAGGAGGCTTAATCTAATAATTTTAAAGTAATTTTATGAACTTGCAGACAACAAAATTACAGGCAGGGTTTGGTATAGTAGAATCAATGCTTGCCGCGCTAATTTTGTTGTTTGTTTTATCATCTGGTTTTCTCCTTCTAAATAGTGTCTTAGTAAATATAACCCTTGAAAATAAAAAAGATGAAATAGCTACAATTCTTGATGAGAGAGTTAATATCTATCGTCTTACGGGAGTTTTTGATGATTCTAAAACAGCTGATGGTATAGAGTTTAAGAAAACAGTTGTTTTAGAAAAGGAAAAACAAATAGAAGTCACAGATAAAGAAAAAGAACCTGTGGATAGATTTAATTCACTAAGTGTTGCTGATATCAAAAAAATAGCCGAAAGAGCTGATAAAAAAGAGCAAAAGAAAGCTAGTAGTAATGTCAAAGTTATCTATAAGTTGATTAATGTCGCTGCTTTTGACGATACTATGGGTGTCGCTGATAGAGTTAAAATTATACAGCGAGAGGTAAAACAAAGTGATGATACGCAAGAGTAGTAAATATTCCGGATTTACCTTGCCAGAGCTAATGGTCGCAATGGTTATAGCAGCTATAGTAATGTCAATGGCTTTAGGCATTTATATAAATATGAAGCAGCAGTATACAAAGCTTAATGGTAGACACAGAATAAACTCTGATCAATTAATGGTTAAGCAAATCTTTTATAATGCTATAGGGCATGCTGGATTTATTACAAAATATGGAGACCTTTATCAACATTTTGTGGATAACTCAGGGGATAACCTTGAAGATATCTTTGGTAAAATGGGTGTTATCACTATAGGTAAAGCACCTCTTGAGGGAGTTTCAAGTTTGCCTCAAGGTTTGACTTTAGCTTCTGATCTTTGTCAACAAAAAAAAGATGATCAAGAAAAGCTAAAAAGTATGAATATTAACGAAGATATAAAATGTGTTCAACCTAGTACCGATTATCTTGTAATTCAACGAAGTAGTTTAAATTCGAGTTTAAAGACAAATTCTTCTAATAATATATTTAAAGTTAATAATTTTCAGAAAGATGTCTTGCCAGAGAGAGATATTTCAATAGATGATTATTTGGTGTTATGCAATGCTTCTGAATGTGATCTTGTCAAAGCTGGGGCTATAACAGGAGATTTTGTATCAACAACGACTCGTGTAGAAGATAAGTTTAAAGAGGGAGATTATGTAGGCAAGTATGTTCTAGAAATTTTCTTTGTTGCAGCTAATGGTAAAAAAGATAAAGATGGTAAAGAGCTTTACTCACTATATGAGTACATAAAACAAAATTCAAATGACTCATCAATATATGAGTTGATAAATGATGTTAGTGATTTAAAAATTGAATATGTATTAAATTCTGACATACATAAAGGCAGTGCTGAATTAAATTGGCAAAAAATAGAAAAAGATCCTGTTAACGTAAGAAGTGATAAAATTGCAGCATTAAAGGTTTCTTTTAAAGTTTCTGGTCAATCAACAAGCAAAATATTTTTAATAGGAGATGCTTAGGTGTTAAAGGAATATAAGAACTTTAGCTCTAGAGAGTCAGGATCGGCATTATTAATGGCATTAATATTTTCATTTGTTGTAATGGTGATGCTAACAGGTCTTTTATATTCTTTTAAAATGGGATTACTTACTACTAAAAGTATTATCAAAAATAGTAATGAGAAGGTTCTAGGAGAAACCTATATCCTAAATGCCAAAAATGATATAAATTTTACAAAATCAGGTGAATTTCAAATAGCAGATAGTAAATTTGAGATAATTGTTAATGATGATAATATATCTTCATTTTTTCCAAATAGTAATAATGCTGAGCTTTTTCAATCGCAAGAATACAATAGCTATAATGTTATATATAAAGCATTTAACTTAGGAGCAGCTGTAGATCTTAAAGAAAGAATTATTTATAACGCACTAAGTGCTAATCTTTATCAAAATTTTGGCGGAGAGTATGTTGCTATCAATGTACCAATGATAAATACGGCAGCGATTACTGATTATAGATCTAGAGTATATCGCTTAGCTGATGATGGAACATTGAAAGATACCTCTAAAGGTTTTATTGGTTTTATACAAAAACAAAATAAGCAGATAAATATATTTACAAAGAATGCTAAAATAGGTGTTGCTATTCCAGACTCCATGGGAGTTAACTATAAGGTTAAGGTTGGCTGGAATTTAGAAAAAGGCCAATGGAGTGTGTATTTGCTTCTATATGATACTGATAAATTGTTTACAACACATTTTTTACTAGACGATATCTTAAATGAAGATGTTAAAGGATTAGCACCAGAAAACGAAGAGTTAGGAAACGATATCGGTCAATGGAAGGCTGTTATTCAGGGTGGCTCTAGATCAGGATCTTCAGGTGGTCAGTTTCTTAAAGATAATATTTTTGATGTAGTATGGTATTTTGATGAGGGTGATGAGCCTCCTCAACTTATGTTAATAAGAAAAGCGGATAAAAAGAAAGGTAATAGAGAAGTATTAGAGGTATATTATTCAACTCCGTTAAGAACAAGTGATAATTACACTCTTAAACTAGCTGATAAATTAGAATTTAAGACAAAATTAAGTGATGAGAACGTTAAACTTTTAGTTCCTGATACTGCTAATAATTTAGATGCAAATATGGTGCTTATTTTTCATCCAAATAATCAAAGTAAAACTCTTATGGGAGTAAGTGATTTTAATTATAATGGCGATCATAGGATAGGTAAGAGCTTAGATACTTATATTGATGGTGAAACATTTGGTAGGCCAGTCATAATTTCGAAAAATGAAGATTCTATGTATATTATAACATTTGAACCAAAGAAGATTCATAGGTATGAGTATGTTAAAGGTTATGGTGGTTTTGAGACTTTAGATTATGGTTCTAATGGCATAGAAAAAGAATTTGATTTTGGTGGTAGCGATGATGATATTATAGTAGGGTCAACAAACCCCGATGAGGATAAACAATCTGGTGATATAATTCAATTAATAGTGCCAAAATTTGGCTATTTATTTGTTTTTACAAATAGTAAAGTGATGCAGTTAAATTATGATTTAGATATACTTCAGGAGGTTGGTTTTAGTGATTTTGAGGCTCCTCAAATTTTAGCTGATTTTGATGCTGTAAAAGATACTATTAATAAAATATATATCCAAGCAAATGCTTTAGATTTAAAAGTACAAGAGATTAGAGATAGTCTTGGTGATGAGGATGAACCTAGTGATGAGAATGAAGTTGATGATCAGTTTCAAACTCAGACTGGTAGTTCTAAAAATGCTAAAAATAATGAAAATGATAAGGATGAAAGTGAAGATATTGTTAGTGATCCTGTATATCTAGATGGCAAATATCTTTATCCATTAGGAATAGTCAAAAAGGTAGTATTATGAGTATATTAGATAATGTAAATACTGAAAAAAGAAATGAGAAAAGTTTTAAGCTTGATTCAATGTCTATTTCAGAGTCTGTAACTTTAATGATAGAGGAAGAATATAATGTTATAGAAGCTTTGAAGGAGCAGCATGAAAATATAGTGAAAGTGATTACTAAGACTTCACAAGCTCTAAAGAATGGTGGAAGGATAATATATGTTGGAGCTGGGACTAGTGGTCGTCTGGGTATCTTAGATGCTGTAGAGTGTCCTCCAACATTTAGTGTTGATTACAATACAGTTGTGGGGCTTATCGCAGGAGGTGAGAAGGCTTTTATTCAAGCTCAAGAGGGCGCTGAAGATAACCCTAGCTTTGGTGAAAAAGATTTAAAACAAATAGATTTAACAGCTAAGGATATTGTTATTGGGATAGCTGCTAGTGGAAGAACTCCTTATGTGATTGGTGCATTAGAGTATGCTAATTCTATTTGTGCTGAAACAGTCGCAATCAGTTGTACTAAGCAGGCAAAAATATCAAAATATGCAAAATTACATATAGAGGCTGTTCCAGGCCCAGAAGTTTTAACTGGTTCAACAAGATTAAAGGCCGGAACCACACAAAAACTTATTTTAAATATGATATCAACACTATCTATGGTATCTATTGGTAAGGTTTATCAAAACTTAATGGTAGATGTTAAGCCTACAAATGAAAAGTTAGTTGAGCGTTCAAAACTAATAATATGCGAGGCTACAGGTGTTGATTATGATACAGCACAAGTTTTTTATGAAAAATCTAACAAATCAGTTAAATTAGCTATAGTTATGATATTAAATGATTGTGATTATAATCAAGCTTTGGCAATATTAAAGAACAATAATAATTTTATAAAAAGCTAAAACGATGAGATTATTAGTATTATTTATAAGTGTTTTAATGAGTTTAACTGCATATTCAGCTGTTTATCAAACAGAAGAAAATGGCGTGCCAGATTTTTCTAATATTAAATCTAAAGATTCTAAAGAACTTAATCTAAAAAATGCCCCTGTATCTGTTGTAAATATGAATAATGTTTCTAATGATTTATATAGACAATATAGTTACAATCAGCAACAGCCAGATTATTATATACCAAGGGGTCAAGATACTCTCCAATCATCTTTTCCAGAGAGATATACAGACAATTATTATGACTTTTATGGGCGGAATCACCACTATGAAAGTTTAATGTCTTCAACCGAAAGCTTTCAAAACTATGGATATAATGGTGCTAATAACTCAAGGTTAGTAAATAATTATTGATCAAGTTTTGCTTATTCAAACTTCACTGATCCGTTTGGCTTTATTTAATCTTATAAAAGCTTTTGTTAAATTATTTTAAAATATCTTTTACAAGAGAAACTATTATGAAAAAAATATTTTTATTTATTGCTATATTTTTAATGGGGCTGTCCTAGATAACTAAGTTATGTTAGGATGGTTTTGATGAGAAAAAGTAGATTAAGTTCATACAAACAAGA
>NZ_JAWUZH010000045.1:0-18341 GCF_036281795.1 Francisella sp. 19S2-4 | reverse complement strand
TAAGGCTAAGTTTTTACTAAAAATAGCAAAAATATTCCTATTCATAGAAATTGAAAGATTTATTCAACAGTCTTAATTATTAAATGATATAACTATAATGGCTGCTATTTTTGATAGTCTTAATAAATTTTTCTTAAAAATATAAATGTTATTTAAGTAATAAAATAGTTAAAGGTATAATAAAGGTAACAATACTTTGTTTGTGGGGCAGTATGAGTAAATTATCTTTAGCGTTTACTAGTGTTAATCAAGAGTTTTCAGAATATATTTTAAAGCCAGATATATCAAAACTACCAGATTGGTTTAGCGGACAAGTATTAAGAGTTGGTCCTGCAAAATTTGCATATGGGCAGATAAAATTGAATCATTGGTTTGATGGTTTAGCAATGTTATATAGCTTTCAAAGGCATGGGAAGAATATTTATTTTTCAAATAAGTACTTAGAATCAGAACAATATTTTGCCTCAAAAAAAGGGAAGATGAGGTATGATGAGTTTGGTACTATGGTTCCTTCTAAGATTAATAAAATAGCTGCTATACTAAAGACAATCTTGGGTTTAAAATCTGATAAACCAAGTTTTAACGTAAATATACTTAGTTTTAAAAATAAACTACTTGCTACTAGCGAAGTTGCTACTATGCTTGAGTTTAATAAAGAGAACCTTCAAACATTAGAAGAATTTAGATTTGATGATAATCTAAAAGGACAATTTAGCTGTGCTCATCCCCAATTTGATCCTACTACAAAAGAGCAGTTTAATTTTGTTGTAAATATATCTAAAGATTGTCACTATAGCTTGTATAAAGTTTCTAAAGGTAGTTCTAAAAGAGAGTTGTTATATAAGTTTTCTAATTCTCAGTTTATATATAATCATACTTTGTTTTTGACGAAAAACTATGTTGTACTATATCTAGGTCCATTAAGAGCTAGATCTGTAGATTTTTTATCTAAGCCAATTTCAGAAGTTATATCACATGATAGTAACGCAAAATGCCAGTTTCTTATAGTAAATAGGAATACACTAGAAGCTAAGTATATAGATGCTTCTAGTTTTGTTATGTTACATTCAGCAAATGCTTTTGAAAAAGGTCAGAAAATTTACCTTGATTTTATGGAGTATATAGATAATTTAGAGCCTTATAAAAAGTTTTATTTTAAAAATATAGATAATGATGACTGTAAGCTTCAGACTCAAGTTAATAGAGTAACTATAAATCTTGATGATGGTTTAGTTAGTAAAACAGTAATAGCTGATAAAAATGCTGAATTTGCTAGAATTAATCAAAAGTTTTTAACTAAAGATTATCAATTTATGTATTTAGCTAATCGCAAAGGCGAAGCTGAGTTTTTTAATAGTGTAATAAAACTAGATTTATATAATAATAGTATTTCAGAATGTGATTTTGCTGATGATTATGTTTCTGAGCCAATCTTTATTGCTAATCCAGAAGCTAAGAGTGAAGATGATGGTTTAATTTTTGTTAATATAATTGATAATATTAAGAGACTTAGTTATGTAGTCTATCTAGATGCAAAAGATTTAAGTATAGTATATAAAGCATATTTACCAATCCAAATTCCACCAGCATTACACGGAATTTATTTAAAATAG
The DNA here is from genome assembly GCF_036281795.1 of Francisella sp. 19S2-4. Taxonomy (NCBI): domain Bacteria; kingdom Pseudomonadati; phylum Pseudomonadota; class Gammaproteobacteria; order Thiotrichales; family Francisellaceae; genus Francisella; species Francisella sp. 19S2-4. The sequence goes on along the minus strand of NZ_JAWUZH010000045.1, from coordinate 16,728 downwards.
AAGTTTTATGAAAAATATAATATTTGATTTTGATTCAACTTTAATTAAGAAGGAATCATTAGAACTTATTCTGGAGCCTATCTTAAAAAACTCACCAGAAAAGTTAGTAGAAATAGAAGAGATAACAAATTTAGGAATGCAAGGAGATCTTAGTTTTAGAGAATCTTTAGAAAAACGATTAGCTATAGCGAGTCCAACTCAGCAAAGTATAAAAAAATTTGCGGATAAATACTGTCCAAATCTATTAACAGATGGTATTAAAGAGCTGATTGATGAGTTAAAACAGAAAGGCTATTACGTTTGGATATTTAGTGGTGGATTAACAGAGAGTATTGAACCATTTGCGGATTATCTACAAATATCAAGACAAAATATTTTTGCGGTTGATGTCATTTGGAATGATTGTGGTGACTTTGTGAGCCTTAATAATTCTAATGGTGCTTGTGATTCTAAATTAAAAGCTTTCGAGAATGCTAGGAGTTTAATTGAAGGTCAAGTTATAGCAGTTGGTGATGGCTATACTGATTATCAATTATATGAGGTCGGCTTTGCTGATAAATTTATTGCATATACGGAGCATGTTTCGAGACGGAAAGTTATTGAAGTATCTAATAATGTAGCTAAGTCTGTTAGACAGTTAAAAGCTTTAGTTCTTTGAGTTCCTATTATTAATAATTGAGTGGATAAACGCTAGTGCTAATATTACTATACCAATAGAACCACTAAACCATTCTGGAATATTTATAAAAATTTTTAGTAGTAGTATTGCAGCTAAAAAGCCTATTGCATAATGTGCACCATGTTCCAGATATATGTATTTAGCTAATGTTTTTTTCTCAACAAAAAGTATAGTTAAAGATCTAACAAACATAGCTCCTATGCCTAGGCCTATCATTATTATTATAATATTTGTACTAATTGCAAAAGCTCCAACAACACCATCAAAACTAAAAGAAGCATCAATTATCTCTAAATAAATAAATCCCATTAAGCCATTACGAGCGACATCTAAAGCATCCACTTTAACTGAGTCAAAAAAAGAATTAAGTAATCCTAATCCTTCATGAACTATTATTCCTAAAAGATAAGCTATTGCTAACTCTCCTTGATAAGAAGTATCTATACTGTAGATTACAATAAGACCAATAACTACAGCAAAAAAGATATAGCCACCATTATATTCACGGACTTTTTTAGTTAGCTTATTATTTTCAATTAAAGGTATCCAGTGATGTCCTTCATTTTCACTAAGGAAAAAGTTTAGAAATACCATAAGTAAGAAACTACCACCAAAACTACATATATATGGCATTGATTGCTCTAATATTAATTGATATTTCTCAGGATCATTTAAAGCAAGATGTATAACACTTAAAAAATGAGCACCACTAGAGAGAGTTACTAATAAAATTGGAAATACTAAGCGCATTCCAAATACAGCTACAGGCATGCCTAGATAAATAAATATTTTTTGCCATTTTTTTGACATTTGCCCAAGAACTTTTGCATTTATAATAGCATTATCAAAACTTAGAGATATTTCTAATGCAGCTAAGATTAATATTGTATATGTCGTAACTAGAGGTATTGATGGATATAAACATTCTCCGAGGACTATACCAATAGCAGTTACAATAATCGATCCATAAAAATATTTTAAATTTTTCAAAGTAATTTGTTCTTATATTTTATAACGAATAGATTTTACCATATAATAGCTTATTAATTGAGACTTTAAGGTAAATAGTATGTCAGTAGCGCTATATACAATAATATTTTTGGGCATATGCTTTTTTACATGGCGGAATTTTATGAAAAATAAAGAGTATGCAATAGGTGTAGCGCAACGGTCATCACAAAAATATAACTTGGATTTGTTAGATGATACAGTATGCTTACGTAAGATTAGCATTAAATTTGAGAGAAAATGTATAGCTTTTTATAGGGTGTATTCATTTGATTATAATACATCTACCTCTGATGAAAGATATAGAGGATATATAGTTATAAAAAATGGTAAGCTTGATGATGTTGTTATATCTGAATTTGAAAAAGCAGATATTGTTAAAGAAAGTGTTATAGCAGAGCAAGAAGATTTATCCCGTAAACCAGCAAATAATATTATAGATTTTGATAATTAGGAATAATGTATGATTCATTTAAACCAACTACCTCCTTTAAAAGGTAAAAATTATAGCTCTAGTCCTTTTTGTTTAAAGTTAGAGCTTTATTTGAAAGTTATGGATATTGATTATAAAAACCATTTTAACTTAGAGTTTAATAAGTCTCCAACTGGTAAAATGCCATATATAGAGACTATGGGTAAAAAGTTTGCTGATAGTAATCTTATAATCAAAATGTTAGAACAACAAAATCAAGTTAGTATAGATAGTCATTTAGATCCGCAACAAAAAACTATTTCAACAGCTTTTATTAGATTATGCGAAGATAGTTTGTACTGGGTTGGAGTATATGGTCGCTGGGCGGATAAGAATAATACTGCTTGGAAGAAAGATTTTACAGAATCTATAAACTTACCTAAGGCAATGGCTAATATTATATATCCAGTTGCAAAAAGAAATGTATTACGTCAACTTAAAGCTATAGGTGTAGTTAATTTAACAAATGACGAAATTTACTCAAAAGCTGAAGAAAATCTAAAAGCAATAACAGACTTTTTAGGTGATAGAGAGTATTTTTTTAATAATAAGGTTTCATTAGTTGATTTAGTAGTGTTTAGTTTCGTTATTATGATGCGTGATGGTAGTTGTGGGAAACGCTTACAAAGTTTCTTGGAAAATACTCAGTTGGATAATTTTATAAATAATATACAACAAGAATTTGATATTTAGGTGATTTTTTATGGATGTAAATTTTCTTGAGTTAGATATAGCTACGCTAAGAAATAACATTTCTATAATAAAAGAATATACACAAACAAAACTATGTTTACCTGTCAAAGCGGATGCTTACGGCCATAATTTAAATCTTGTGGTAAAAAATACTAAAGATATTGTGGATTTCTATGCTACAGCATGTGCTAGTGAAGCGCTTGATGTCTATAAAAGCTCATCAGCTAAGCCTATATTGATCTTTGGAGTCATTGAAACTTTTTATCTCAAAGAGCTAATAGATAAAGAAATTAGAGTTAGCATTCATAGTTTTAAAGATATTGATATAATAGAACGTTATGCTAAGCAAAGCTCTAAAAAAGCTAAAATTCATATTTTTATTAATACAGGTATGAATATGTTAGGTGTAGATTGTGAGCATATAGTAGATATTGTAAAAAAAGTACGAGAATCTGAGTATATTGATCTTGAAGGAATATATAGTCATCTGGCATGCGCTGATGAGAAGAACCATCCATTTAATCAAACTCAAATAAATAAATTTATAGAAATACAAACATTTATTAAATCTATAGATACAAAAATAATGTGCCATTTAGCAAACTCTTATGGTTGTGTAGGGCAGGATAATATTAATTTTGATATGGTCAGACCAGGTATATTAAGTTATGGTTTTTTACCAGAGTTTAGTGTTGATGAGAGACTAAAATCTATACGTCCAGTTGCTAAGTTAGTTACACAAATAGTGAAGCTTATAAAGTTAGATAAAATATGTGAAGTTGGTTATTCAGTTAGCTATATTGGTAAAAAAGATGAAGTCATAGCAATATTGCCTGTTGGTTATGGAGATGGTTTTCCTCGAGAGCTTGGGAATAATGGCTTTGTTTATATTAAAGATATCCCTTATCCAATTGTTGGGAGAATAAATATGGATGCTTTAGCGATATCCTTAGGTATAAATGAGCAAAATTTTGGGGTTGGAGATGAAGTTGAGCTTATATCAAATATCTCAGAAAGAAAAAATAGTGTTAAAACTATTGCTAAAAACTTACAAACAATCGAGTATGATATCATTGCAACATTAAATCAGAGAATTCTTAGAAAAGAAACATAAGCTTAGATTATCCATAGGTCTTTACTTTTGATTTTCCTAGGCATAAACTGAAAGTTATAGTATAAGAAAATATTTGTTTTATGGCAAAGAATAAGCTAAGCGTAGGTAGCCTTATAGCAGTAGGTATAGGGACTATTATGGGTTCTGGCTGGATGTTTTCAGCTCAGTATACTTCTGAATATGCAGGTCCGGCTTCTATATTATCTTGGATTATTGGCGCAGTTCTTATGGTTTTTATAGCATTAACTTTTGCAGAAAGCTGTACTATTGTTCCAGTACAAGGATCTTCTTCGAGAATTCCACATATAACTCATGGTACTTTATTAAGCTATATTTTTGCATGGATTACATGGATCTCTTATTTAGTTTTAGCTCCTATTGAAGTGCAAGCCGTTATACAGTATTTAGCAGTATTTTACCCTGATTTGATAAATGTAAAAACAGGTGCATTATCAGTATATGGAATACCTTTAGCTGTAGTAATGTTATTGGTGTTTAGTGTTTTTAATTTTTATTCATTAAGATGGTTAGTTAAAGCTAATAATGTAATTACTTTGTTTAAAGTTATTGTACCAATAATTGTTGGTGCTTCATTATTAGCTTTATGTTATACGCTGCCTCAATTAAGTACTAAAACAGTTGAGCATGGTTTTAAGTTTATGCCATATGGTATAAATGGAGTGTTTTCAGCTATATCTTTGGGTGGCATTGGTTATGCATTTGTTGGTTTTAAAACAATTGTTGAGATGGCTGGTAATACAAAGAATCCATCAAAGGCAATTCCAATAGCAACAATTGGAACTATATTAGTTTGTTTATTTATCTTTTTATTTTTACAGATTGCATATGTAATGATAGCATCTAAATATGTACATAATAACCAATGGGGTATGCAAGATATCTTTTCTAATGGTAACTCTAGTTTTGGAGCATTTGCTTTAATTGCACAAAATTTAGGCCAAACATGGATTATGTATTTCTTATATTTTGGAGCTATACTTTTTCCTCTTGTTGCTGGATTATTATATTTTTGTGTTGCGTTAAATTCTTTAAGCGCAATGGTTTCAAATGGTTATATGCCTAAAATTTTGAATAAACTAAATCCTGTTACTAGCAAACCTCTTTATGCAATTACCCTTAATTTTTTAATAGCTATGATAATGTTTGCGCCTTTTCCTGGTTGGAAAACAATGACAACATTTTTAACTTCTTTAATATCTCTAACTTATTTAACTGGTGCGACATCAACTTTAGCAATGAGACATAGGCTACCTAATATTGATAGACCTTTTAAATTAAAAGGAGTATTTCTAATATCTTTACTTGGAGTTTTCTCATCAACATTAGTTTTTTTATGGAGTGGTTGGGATATTGTATCTAAATCTGGTATAGCTATTTGTATAGCTATTTTCATGCTTGGGACATATAGAAGTTTAGGAGCTGATAAATCAGAAAAAATTTCTTGGCACTTTAAACAATCTATTTGGTTTTGGTTTTATATTGTTGCAGTATCTATAGTTTCATATCTAAGTGATTTTAATGGGATTGGCTTTTTGGATTTTTATTCAGCGGCGGCTATTTTACTGATAATTAGCTTTATTACTTGTATCATTGCTAAACATTATTGTTTAACATCGAGTGAAATACAGCAAGGTATAGATTCGGCATTACATTTGCAAAATAGCCATTAATTTAATTTATTTTTATATATAGAGTTGCTCACGTTACTATTTTATTAATTTTGAAAAGGCTGTATTATTATTTACTAAATAATTATTCTAAAGTACTTCTATGATTAAAGTTTCTTTTCAAGGTGAGCATGGAGCATATTCTGAACAAGCAATAACTAGTTTTTTGAATCAGCAAGGTATAAAAGAGTTCCAAACAATACCGTGTCTTTCTTTTTCAGATGCTATTGAACATACAATTGTGGGTAAATCAAATTTTGTAATGATACCTGTAGAAAATTCTCTAGCTGGATCTGTAGTACCTGCATATGATGAGCTAATTAAAAGTAATTTAAAAGTAAAAGCAGAGATTGTTTTGAAAATTAAACATTGTCTGATGGGATTACCTGATGTTGAAATTTCCGAAGTTAAAAGTGTAATATCTCATCCGCAAGCTTTATCTCAGTGTTCTAAAAGCTTAAAAAGATTGAGATTAACACCAGAAGCTTTTATTGATACTGCTGGAGCAGCAAAATATATTTATGAGACAAATCAACATCAGCATTTAGCTATTGCAGGAGAGCTTGCTGCTAAAACTTATGGATTAAAAATTTTTCAAAATCAGTTTGAAGATGAGCATTTTAATTATACGCGCTTTTTCTTGATGGGGTATGATGAAATTAATGTGGATTCTGATAATGACAAACATAAAACTACAATTATTTTTTCTGTTGAAGAAAAACCAAATGCGTTAGTCAATACCTTGAATGTTTTTGGGAAACTTAATATAAACCTAACTAAGATAGAGTCAAGACCATCTAGAGATAGAGCTTGGAATTATCTATTTTTTATTGACTTTGAAGGATCAGAAGATGATTTAATCGTTCAACAGGCACTATTAGAGGTTCTTAAGAAAAGTACATTTTTAAAAGTTTTAGGTTCTTATAAAAGTTATCATTTTAGTTAATAAAACCACTATAAATTAATTATATAAGCTGAGACTATTATTAAAATAGCGTACTATTTTTAGCTATTTGTTTTTTCTAGTTTTTATAAAAAACATTATAGGGATAATGTATATTAACGCTAGTATGCTTGGAGATGTTATTTCACTTATTATTTGTTTTATAGAAATATGCGATAAAATTACGAAATAAACCATTACGATAATTATATTAAAAGCTATTTTTTCTATTTGCTTTTTGTCTTTTTTAGGAGCAAATATTTTTACTATATTTTCTGTAGCTTCTCTGGTCCCTATAAAAGTTCCTATAAATGATCCTGTTAATAGTAGAACTGAAATCAACAAGCCAATATCGTTGAGTATGTTTTTATCAGGCAGTGATCGTTGAATTACCTGTAATGCTGAGACATTTTCTATATTACTGTTTGATTTTAATTGAGTTAGAACATCTGCTGGGATTACATATTTACATGCTAGAGAGAAAAATATCAAAAGAAATAATAATAGTCCTGTAGCTATAAATATTAGTATAGTGCTCTTTAAAACATGGTGTCTGTAGCATAGTGAAAATCTAGGTACGATTGAGCTAAAATTCATGCCAAATACCATGACAGAAAAAAAGCCAAAAAAAAGTCCAAGCTTTTGATAAACAGAAGTGTCGGACATAATATTATTTATTTTATCGCTTGTTGGTACTCTATGAATAAATAAGTATATTGATAAGAAAATTATTGAAATTAATAGTAAAACTGCAAAGATAGTGATAATTTTGATAGTTTTTTTTGTATCTAGCAAACCAATAAGCATTAGTAATAGTGGTATTAGAAGTGACAGGATGTATGCAAGTCCCCATTTGCTATCATTAATATTAAAGATTTGGGCAAATACACTTGTGTATACATCTCTTATTCCTAGTGAGTATATGAGAATTACTGTAAATGTAGATAGAAAAAATACTAAAGAAAATATATATCCCCATTTTTTACCCATATTCTCATTTACAACTTCCGATATGTTTTTAACTTCAGCATTTTCATTTTGATAAAGAACTACCCTTGATAAGAAAGTATGTCCTATTGCTATAGCTAAAGCAGCAAGAAACCCAATAAGAAAAACAGCCCATGTATCAATAAAAATAGCACTTGTGGGAATATATAAGACGCCTGCTCCAAACGCTGTTGCAACCAAGCTAAAGATCCAATAAAAATCAAGAGGCTTCATAATTACATCTCCCGCTTATTAAATAGGAGGAAAGATATCTAAATTTTACTCCTTTTTATAGTAATTAACTAGCTCCAGTAGTATTTTTGAGAACATTGTTATAACCTTAATTTATCATTAGAAGTCTATAAGTTTAAAGGAATGATATTTTGAATTTTGAAGTTAATATCATTTACAAAAATATTAGGAATATAAAGATTTCTTTGAGTAAAGATAATGTGGTTACAGTTACATCTCCGAAAGAAGTAACTAGAAAGGAAATATTTAAATTATTAGAATCAAAAAAAGCATGGTTAGATAAACATGCAAAGAGACTGTCAATGCATCAGCAGTTTAATTATGAAAACTATGATTTAAGAGAAGGCAGTTATGTTTATTTTTTAGGTAGAGAGTACTTAGTTAAGCTTACAGAATCAAAACAGAATCTGATTTGTGAACATGAGGATTGCCTTGAATTTTTATTAAATCAAAGTGTTATTGATAATAATGAATTTAAATTAAAATTATTAGAGGAATTTTATAGAGATCGGGCAGATATTATTTTGAATAATCTTGTTGCAAAATTTTTAAAAATAACTAATCAAGAAATACAGCGAGTTAGTATAAAAAAAACTAAGACTCGCTGGGGATCTTGTAACTATATAAAAAAAACAATTAATTTAAATTTTAATTTGATCTTAAGAGATATCAAAGCAATAGAATATGTTGTTCTTCATGAAATTGCACATTTAACTCATCCTAATCATTCAAGAGAGTTTTATAGTTATATTGCAAGCTATATGCCTGATTGGAAAATTAGAGAAAAAAGATTAAAATGAGATATAATTAACTGTTTTGAAGTTATAAAAAAACTATATCTTTTAGGAGATTTTATGGAAAGTACATTTGAGCTTTTTTCTATAGGTGTTGGCCCATCTTCATCTCATACTATAGGTCCAATGAGAGCGGGATCCGATTTTATTAATTTATATAAGGATAAACTACCACAAACAACACGAATCAAGATTGATTTGTTTGGTTCATTAGCCTTGACTGGTAAAGGGCATAAAACAGACTATGCGGTTATTTTAGGCGTTATGGGATTCTTACCTGAATCTGTAGATATTGAGTTAGCAAAAAAGCTTTATGATAATTGCTTAAGTGATAAAAAGCTTAACTTAGGTCAAGAGTTTAAAATAGATTTTGATTATGATAAAGATTTAGTGTTTCACTATGATGAGTTTTTACCAGAGCATGCTAATGGAATGCGTTTTTCTTTATTTAAGGAAGATAAATTACTTTGTGAAAAAGAGTATTTCTCGATAGGTGGTGGTTTTATTGTTGATAAAAAGCAAATTAGTAAAGATGAGGTTCCTACAGAGGTACCTTGTAATAAACCGTATAAATTTGCAAGTATGGCACAATTAAAAGAGCTTTGTCAGCGAGATAATAAAACTATTGATCAAATAATGTTTGAAAATGAAAAAACTGCATATGGTGAGCAGGAATCTCTTGATAAATTAGCTGAAATTTGGCGTGTTATGGATACATCTATTGAGAAAGGTTTAACTTGTGCAGAAACTACTTTACCTGGAGGTCTTAAGGTAAGAAAAAGAGCTCCAAGTATGATTAGGAAGTTAAAAGAGCATAATATAGTGAATACGGATTTTAACTATTTAAATGCTTTTGCAATAGCTGTAAATGAACAAAATGCATGTGGTGAAAGAGTTGTTACTGCACCAACAAATGGAGCTGCTGGCATAATTCCTGCGGTACTTAAGTATTATTTGCAAACACACGAGATAATTAATCAAAATGAGCTTAAACAAGTGGTTAATAAGTATCTCTTAGTATGCGCAGCTATAGGTATTTTGTATAAGTCTGGAGCTTCTATATCTGCTGCTGAAGTTGGTTGCCAAGGTGAGGTGGGTGTTGCTTGTTCAATGGCGGCTGCTGGGTATTGTGCTTTGCTTGGTGGAGATCTTGAATCAATTGAATCAGCTGCTGAAATTGGAATGGAGCATAACCTTGGTTTAACTTGTGATCCTATTGGAGGTCTAGTACAAATACCATGTATTGAGCGGAATGCTATGGGGGCAGTTCAAGCTATAAATGCTGCTAAACTTGCACACTTAGATACTGGCGAAAAACGTTTTGTTGGTTTAGATTATGTTATTAAAGTCATGTATGAAACAGGCTTAGATATGTGTAGTAAATATAAAGAAACATCTTTAGGTGGCTTAGCTACTAATGTTCCAGTATGCTAATAATTACTTTTAATTCCACAGTTTTCTAAATCGATCAAGCTTTATAGCACTAGTAAAATTATACTATTTTAGTATAATTTAAATGATTTGTTATTAAACAGGCCGTCATAGAAATGTATGATATAAAAAAAATTAGAGATGATTTTCCATTTCTTAATCAGACTATAAATAATAAGCCGGTAATTTTTTTTGATACTGGTGCATCAGCACAAAAGCCTCAAACTGTTATTGATGCTGTATCTGAGGCTTATAAATTTAATTATGCAAATGTGCATAGAGGTGTTTATTGGCTTAGTCAAGAAGCTAGTGAGAAATATGAAAATGTGCGCGTAAAGGTACAGCACTTTATTAATGCTAAATCATCTGATGAGATTGTCATAACTAAGGGAACGACAGAAGCAATTAATCTTTTAGCTACATGTATTGGTAAATCTATGGTTTGTCCAGGAGATGAGATTATCGTTACAGAGATGGAGCATCACGCTAACTTTGTACCTTGGCAAATGTTATGTAAAAATGAAAATTTAGTTTTTAATGTTGCTAAGGTTAAAGATAATGGAGAGTTAGATGTACAAAATCTCTTATCTTTAATTACCGAGAAAACTAAAGTTCTGGCAATAACTTTATGTTCAAATGTTTTAGGAACAATTAATCCTATTAAAGAGATTATTGAAAAAGTCAAAAAAATAAATCCGGATATATTAGTTATTGTTGATGGTGCTCAAGCAGTTATACATTCAAAAGTTGATGTTCAAGATTTGAATTGTGATTTTTTTGTCTTTTCAAGTCATAAACTATATGGACCGACTGGAGTTGGAGTTTTATATGGCAAATATGATTTATTAAAAAAACTTCCTCCTTATAATTATGGTGGAGATATGGTTGATGATGTAACCGTAGATAAAACAATATTTGCTATGCCACCATACAAATTTGAAGCAGGTACTCCTGATATCGTTGGAACAATAGGGTTTGGTCAAGCGATTGACTATGTTAATTCAATTGGTATGGAAAATATAGCTAGTTATGAAAAAAGCTTATTAAAATATGCAACTGACAAGTTAAAAGAAATAGATGGTTTAAAAATAATAGGTGAAGCACAAAATAAGGCAGGTGTTATTACATTTGTAGTAGATGGATGTAATGCAGGCGATATTGGTGAGCTTTTAGCAATTAAAGGAATGTGTGTGAGAACTGGCAAGCACTGTGCTCATCCACTACTTTATAGAATGGGCGTAACAGCAACAGTGCGTATGTCTTTTGGGATGTATAATACTTTTGAAGAAGTCGACTTATTTGTTAAAGCATTGAAAAAAGTAATATCTCAATTAAAATAAGTAATATAATTTTAGAGGATTAATATTAATATGGTTGAAGTTTTTGATCCTAATAATAATATTTTAGAAGTTACTCAAGCAGCAGCTAAACATTTTGAAAAACACTTAGCTAAAAACTCTACAAATATCGGTATATATGTGGGTACAAAGGTTATGGGGTGTTCCGGCTTAGCTTATGATATCGATTTTGTAGCTAAAAAGCCAAATGATACAACAGAAATAGATCAACATGGGTTGAAGTTTTTTGTATCTAATAAATCTATGGACTTTTTAAATGGACTAAAGATTGATTATGTTAAGCATGATTTTGGGTTGTATAAATTAGAGTATACTAATCCAAATGAGTCAGCGCGCTGTGGATGTGGCGAAAGTTTTACAGTTTAGGAAATATTTTTAATGAAAACAACAGATGTAACTATAATCAGAAGGCAAGTCAAAGCAATAGCAGTGCCTTTTGGAAATGAAATTGAGCTTATGCCTGGTCAAGAAGCCTTAGTAACTCAAGACAAGGGTGGGAGCTTTACATTAAATGTTAATGGTAATTTGCTTCATTTAGATGGTAAAGATGCTGATGCTATAGGTAAGCAAGTAGTTAAATATCCTGTTGAAGGATATGATATTAAACCAGGAGACCCTATAAATATGGATGCAATTTGGGATCAGATGAAAACAGTTTATGATCCTGAGATTCCTGTTAATATTGTGGATCTTGGTTTGATTTATAATATTGTTACAAGAAAGTTAGAAAATGGTAATTTTCACGTTATCATCGATATGACTCTTACAGCTCCTGGTTGTGGTATGGGGCCAGTTCTTATGACAGATGTTGAAAGACGAGTGGCAATGTTACCAAATGTTGATAAAGTTGATGTTGTTATGGTTTTTGATCCGCCATGGAATTCTGAACTTATGACAGAGGAAGCAAAATTAGAGTTAGGATTGTTTTAAACTATAGTTATGAATAAAATAGCGATTTATCCTGGAACTTTTGATCCAATAACAAATGGTCATATTGATTTAGTCGATAGAGCATTAAATATATTTGATGAAATAGTTGTAGCAGTATCAACAGCTTATGGAAAAAATACACTTTTTGATTTAGCTCATAGGGAGCAAATGATTAAAGAAGTTTTTAAAAATAATCAAAGAGTTAAGGTTGTTAGTTTTGAAGGTTTACTTGTAGATACAGCAGCTAAAAATAATGCTTGTGCAATAGTTAGAGGATTAAGAGCTGTTTCTGATTTTGATTATGAATATCAGATGTCTAGTATGAATAATAAGCTAAACAGTAGTATTCAAACTATATTTCTTACTCCTAGTGAGAAATTCTCATGTATATCTTCAACATTAGTTAGAGCTGTAGCTGTTCATAATTATAAGCGAGTAGATGAATTTGTTCCAGAATGTGTTTTTAGAGAAATAGAATCTAAATATAATAGAAAAGGTTCGTAGTATGGCATTATTAATTACTGATGATTGTATAAATTGTGATATTTGTGAGCCGGAATGTCCTAATGAAGCTATTTTTCAAGGCGAAGAGTATTATGAGATTAATCCAGATAAGTGCACTGAGTGTGTTGGTCACTTTCCTGAATCGCAATGTACTAAAGTTTGTCCAATTAGATGTATAATAACAGATCCTAATAAAATAGAGACACAAGAACAACTCTTAGAAAAGTATAATAAATTAGTTTCTTAAAATTGCTTTAAAAAAAACTTGAAAAAAGATTCTTATAATGTATGATACTGGGGTCAGTATTTCAATATATTTATAAATTATAAAATAAGCTTTAAAGGAGTTTTTGATGAAATTAAGAAATATCGTTATGGCTACATCTGTGCTATTAGGTACAGCTACAATGTCTTTTGCAGCTAACTCTGATAACGTTGATACACCAGCAAATGCTACTACAGCAACAACTAGCAGTAGTCTTGAATCAAATAGTTTCATCACACCTTTTGCTAACACATATAGTTCTTTAACAAATGAAAATAATACTTGGGGGCCTCAAGATAGAACAGGTCAATGGTATTTAGGTGTTGGAGCTAGTGGTCTTGCAGGAACTGCTAATGCACCTTCAGGCGCAGCTGCTAACTTTACTCTTGGTTATAATTTAAATAAATATTTTGCAGTTCAGTATTATCAATTAGTTGGTAGAGATTTCGCTGGTTTAGGTGAAGGTGTTATTAACTTCAGTAACAGTACTATGTTTACACCATATATGGTTGGTGGTGCTGGTTGGGGTAATATAGCTGGTAAGGCTACAGGTGCTTGGGACGTTGGTGGAGGTCTTAAGTTTGAACTATCAAGAGATGTTCAAGCTAGTGTTGATTATAGATATATACAAACTATGGCTCCAACTAATATTTCAGGACCTAATGGTCAAGCAGGAACTAACGTAATTGGTGCTGGCTTAACATGGTTCTTTGGTGGAAAAGCAAACTCTAATAATGATACTGCTAATATTCAAGATAATGGTGCTAAAACAGCAGCAGAGACTGCAGCAGCTATGCCAACAATAGATGAGTCTAAGTATGTGCTTCCTCAAGGAATTAAGCAATGTGAAGGAAACTTTAATTTAACTAAAGATGGTGTTGCATGTTACACTGTGAATGGTAGTGACGTGACAGTTTATTTAGATACTAAATTTGCGTATGATAGTACTAATTTAAATCAAAGAGGCAAAGATGCTATAGCGTCTTTTGTTAAGTTTATAAAAGGTAGTGATATAGCTTCTGTAACTATTAAAGGATATGCTTCTCAAGGTCAAACAGGTCAAGAGTTTGAGTTATATAACCAAAAACTTTCTGAAAAGAGAGCACAAGCAGTTTCTAGTTATATGAAACAATTAGGTTTAGATAGCAGTAAGATAATAACAAAAGGTTTTGGTTATACTAGTACTATAGATGGTATAAGCAAATCTGATGCTCGTAACCAACGCGTAGAAGCTAGTGTTTCAGCTCCTTTAAAACAAGATCAATAATCTTTCTTAACTAGTTTTTTCTATAAATATTTCATTTTATTTTTTTATAAATTCTTATTTAGATAAATCTTAATATATTGGTTTTTATGTAATGTTTAGGTATATGAAAAGATAATGGCTTGTTATATAATTTGTCCACTTGTAAATAATTTTCTTAAAATTAAATGGCACAATATTATTCTAATAAAGAATTATTTAACTCTCCTGAATTAATTGGTCAAATTGTAACAATCAAAGGATGGGTTCGTAGCCGAAGAGATTCTAATGCTGGTTTTTCTTTTGTGGCTGTTCATGATGGTTCTTGTTTTGATCCAATTCAAGCAATTGTTCCAAATTCAGTTGATAATTATTCTGAAGAAGTTCTTAAACTTACAAAAGACTGTTCAGTTGCAATTACTGGAGAATTAATTGCTTCACAAGGTAAAGGTCAAAGTGTTGAGATCCAAGCACAAAAAATAGAAGTATATGGTTGGGTTGAAAGTCCTGAAACTTATCCTGTTTCACCAAAACGTCACACTATGGAGCATTTACGTGAAGTTGCACATCTTCGTACTAGGACAAATATTATAGGAGCTGTTGCAAGAGTAAGAAATCAACTAGCTAACGCTATTCATAATTTTCTATGTGAAAAAGGTTTTCTATGGGTAAATACACCTATTTTGACTTCTAATGATTGTGAAGGTGCTGGGGAGCTTTTTAGAGTATCAACTCTTGACTCTCTTAATCCTCCTCTTAATGATCAAGGACAAGTTGATTTTAAAGAAGATTTCTTTGGTAAGGAAACATTTTTAACTGTTTCTGGACAGTTGAATGTTGAAAGTTATTGTTGTTCTCTATCAAAAGTATATACCTTTGGACCAACTTTCCGTGCAGAGAATTCAAATACTAGCAGACACTTAGCAGAGTTTTGGATGATTGAACCTGAAGTAGCTTTTGCTGATTTGAATGATGATGCTGATTTAGCAGAAGAAATGCTTAAATCTGTTATTCAAAAGGTGATGAGTAATAGTGAAGATGATTTAAACTTCTTTAATCAGTTTGTTCAAAAAGGTTTATTAGAAAAATTACAGAATGTAGTGGATAAAGGATTTGTAAGAGTTGAATATACAGATGCTATAGAGATCTTAAAGCAATCTGGACAGAAGTTTGAGTATCCAGTAGAGTGGGGTGTTGATTTACAATCTGAACATGAAAGATTCTTATGTGAAAAACATTTTAATGCACCTGTTGTAATTATGAATTATCCAAAAGATATTAAAGCATTTTATATGCGTTTAAATGATGATGGTAAGACTGTTGCGGCTATGGATGTTCTTGTTCCAGGAATTGGTGAAATTATTGGAGGAAGCCAACGTGAAGAACGTTTAGAAGTTCTAGATAAACGTATAGAAGAAATGAGTATTGATGCTAGTACTCTTGGCTGGTATCGTGATTTACGTCGTTATGGAACGGTTCCTCATAGTGGCTTTGGCTTGGGCTTTGAAAGATTGCTTGGATATATTACAGGTATACCAAATATACGTGAGCTTATTCCTTTCCCTCGCACACCAGGCAATGCTAAATTCTAATTTAAATAACTACCTATAATAATTTTTACGCTATCTTAATCTATATGGTCTAGTAACAATATAATAATTGTTATTTTTATAATTCTTATTTGTTTAGAAGTTTTTATTTATAGGATTAGGTAACATTAACTTTTCTTGTTTTTGCTCTTTGATTAGTTTATTTATTTTTTCAATTTCTGATTCAAGATAAATAATAGTTAATGGTGATGATAGACTAAAAATTGTTAGGCTAAGAAATATAGTTTGGACAATTGTATGGCTAATAAAAAAATCAAAATAGTTACTTTTTAGCATAATAAAAAGTGAATAAAATATTAAAGTGATTATTTGTGTAACCATGGAGGAAATTATTATATAAACTAGTTGAGCAGTATATTTATTATTTTTTATACTTCGAATTGGGAAGTAGTAAGTCATATTTATTGCTAAGACTATAGATAGAGCTGTAAGTAAGTTTGGAATATCATTTTTCGATATATAAAATACAGGAAATGTATATGTCATTAAAATAGAAGCTAAAATTATTAATAGTAAAATAAAAAATATAAGTGAAAATGTTATAGTATTAACTTTCAATTTTATCTCCTAATTTTATAAATCATCTCTGATAAATATATTAATTACTTCTTTGATATGCATTTTATCATCATTAGAAATTATAAAGCTATTATCGTTTAGATTAAAATTAAGGGGCTGTTCTAGATAACTAAGTTATGTTAGGATGGTTTTGATGAGAAAAAGTAGATTAAGTTCATACAAACAAGATAAATTAATA
>NZ_JAWUZH010000044.1:0-18992 GCF_036281795.1 Francisella sp. 19S2-4 | reverse complement strand
TTATTAGAAAACTGACTTCCATCTCGATCCTCTATCCTATGACCAGGATCCATAGCCGTAACCGATGCTAATCCAGCATCATCTGAAACAACATCTGTTGATCCAGATGACATTGTTTTAGGATAACTTCCTCCCTGGCCAAAGTTTAGTTGACTACCAATAGAGCTAACTGTACTAGCCGCAGATGTCAAATCATCTGCTATACCTCGAGAGCAAACAGTAAAAAAAATAATTATCAATACAACTAAATTAAAAGAGATTTTTTTCATATTACATATCATAAAAATAAAAACATATTTTCAAAGAAATATGCATAAACTGAATTATTAACTTAAAACTCCGTATATCATACTTGAACCAATCAAAAAATTCAATTTATTAATCAGTGAACGAGTCTAACAATACACTTAAAACCATTAGTCTTTATATACTATTTTCAATAATGTACTTAAAAAATATATTCTCTTAAATCCATGCCTATAAAAAAAACTATTTTCTAAATCATTTTTTTGTTGTGTTAATAATTTTATTAAAGTACGTGGATGACAATACTCTAAAGTTTTAGGATGAACATATTTAGGATATAAAATATATGCTCCTGCTATTAACTCCCTTAATGTAAGCTTACGAGTTCGCCTAGATTCAACTCTATGATCAATCGTGAGACCCCAACCAGCATAAAAAGGCATCCCATAAGTTACTACCCGCTTACCATACAACAATCCTTCAAAACCTACTAAAGAAGTTATTGTATGAACTTCATCAACACATTGAAGTATAGATGCAATAGAAATATCATCAACAATTTTATCACAATATTTCATAGCAGTTTGCTCGTCTATCTTACCAATCCTATTGCCACTAGAAACATCCGGATGAGGTTTAAATATAATATATGCATTCGGGTTATTCTTACGGACAGCTTTCACAAGTCCTAAATTAGTCGTTACACTTCCACCGCCATATTTAATTGATGCATCTCCCTCAGCTTGACCTGGTATGAAAATTTTAAGTTTATCCGTAAAAATGTTAAGTTTCCTATGAGCTGCAGTATTATACTTCGTAATTTTATTTGAAAGAATATCTTGATGAAGACTATCAGCATCAGTAAGTATCTCTTCATAGAAACTATGATTATTTAATATTTCCTCAAGTCTACTAGGCTTTGTTGAATCAAAATATATACCTATATCATCAAAAATTAATGAATATGGTCTAGTAAAATTAGATCCCAATCCAATAGAACGAATAAAACCATCCTCAACCCTAACAATATTAATGCAATTATTTTTCGCATAATTTTCGACCTCAGGAAACTCTTTTTTACCCCATATAAATATCACACTATCTTTATCAAGTCCTTTTTTAATTGCAACTTTATAATGGCTAGAAAATATAGGATTTATAAAAAATATTTTAGATATCTCATATTCTTTTAAGAAGCATCTAGTAGAACTATGCTTGATTCTCAAAAAACCAAACAAATAAATTTTTTGACTATTTTTATTCAAAAAACACCTCTTTATTTATCTATCTAAATAGTAATATTCAACAATCATTAAATTAACATATATCCTTATAGTACCTAAAACATCAAGAACGGTATAATTTAAAAACTTTTTGGCGTAAAATTACTACCTATAACATTTTAGTTTAAAGGTTTTAAATATGCAATATACAATAAAAAAACCTACTTTTTTCTATGGAAAAGGCCTACATGAAGGCAAAAAAAATTTAGCAGGTATTTTTCCTGCTCCGGCAAATACAGGTTTTGTTTTTTATGATAATAATATTGAAATTCCTGCTACTTATACTAACGTAATGTATAAGAGAGCATGTACAAATCTTGGTATTAATAAAAAACACTATGTAAGAACTGTTGAACATATAATTACAGCCCTATATGCTGCAAAAATTGAAAATTCTTATATTACTGTTAATAAAAATGAAATTCCTTTTTTAGATGGTTCAAGTTTCCAGTTCTATGAGCAAATAAAAAATGTAGGACGCACATTAGTTAGTAAAGCCCCATTTAAAAAACTAAAAATCAATAGAACTATCGAACATAAAGATGGTGATAAGTATATAAGAATAACACCTAAAGATCATTTTTCTATACACTTAAAGATAAATCTTTTAGGTGCAGGAGTCCAAGAATACAAGTCCGAAACAGTGTCTGATGATATATTAGAATGTATTAAAGCTAGATCTTTTGGAGAAATGCATATGATTATGTTAGGAAAAATTTTTACAAGATTTTTTCCAGTACCATGTGTACAAGGAATGAGATTTGACAATATCATTCTTACAACTAAAAATAAATCATGGGTCAAAGGAGGTCTAAAATATAAAGATGAACACATTAGACATAAAGTTGTTGACCTAATTGGAGATATAACATTATGTGGTACTAACTATATTTTAGGACATATAGAAACTTTTAATACGTCTCACGCAATGAATGCAAAAGTATTAGAGAAAATATTTTCTGATAAAAAAAATTTTGAATGGATATATTAAATAAATTAATAAAACTCTTATGACAAAAAATAACCAAAGTAAAAAAAATATTTTAATTACTGGCGCTAGTGGAGCTATAGGCTCGGCTTTAGCACTAGAACTATCAAATAAAAATACTAACTTAATTCTGTTAGGTAGAAATATAAAACATCTAGAGCTAGTAAAACTAAATTGTGAAAAGAAAGATGCTACAGTTTCTATTTTCAAACTTGATTTAGCAAATATAAATACTTTAGAAGAGTGGTTAAATAACTATCCATTAGAATCTCTTGATATAGTTATTCTAAATGCTGGAGTGAGTATTAATCGAAAATTTGATGGTGAAAATCATAATGATATACGAAAACTAATAAGCATAAATATCGAATCTAGCATTTGCTTTGCTAACAAATTAATTCCATTCTTTAAGAAAAAGAAAAGTGGGCAAATCGTTTTCATAAGTTCATTAGCAGCATATACTGCTCTTCCAGTAAATCCAAGTTATTCTGCAAGCAAGGCTGCTATAAAATCTTATGCCGAATCTCTAAGAATATGGCTTAGTAAATATAATATAAAAATTAACCTGGTCTTACCAGGACCTGTAAATTCGACAATGGCTCATGAAACAACCGCACCAAAATTAAGACTAATGCACCCACACACTGCAGCCAAAAAAATTATTAAAGGAATCAAGAAAAATAAGTTTATTATCCAATTCCCATATTTTCTTAGCATAAGTATAAGACTTTTAAATTTTTTACCCCTTAGAATTAAAGCTATAATACTAACAATGTTAGGCTATAATAGATATGAAAAGTAATTTTCTTTAACTTAACAAAGATTAGCTTATTATTTATTTTTTCTTAATAATTTTAGCAATATTTATCAAAAATAGTTATAATCTAAATAAAGTTAGTATAGTGTGTCCCATCACTTTTATGAAAAGATCTGTATGTTTCCTACAAGGCCCTCCTGGCCCATTTTTTAGAATATTAGCGCGAAAACTACAAGATCAAGGACAAAATGTATATAAAATTAATATTTGTCTTGGTGACAGACTTATATGGGGACTTAGCAAAGCATATGCCTATAGAGGTAGCTTCGACAAATGGGAAAATTATATTAAAAACTTTTTTATAAAAAAATCTATTACAGATATTGTACTAATAGGAGAAAATAGACCCTACCATAAAGTTGCTATCAAAGTAGCTAAAGAACTGAACATTAAAGTAATAACTACTGACTTTGGATACTTAAGACCTCACTGGATAACCTTTGAGCTTAATGGAATGTCAAGCCAATCTTTATTTCCAAGAGACCCTGATCAGATAATAAAGCTAGCTAAAGAAGTTACACCTCATCCTCCTAGTCAAAAATCTTATAAACCCAGCTTTTTAGCAGAATCAATTTGGGAAATACTATTTAGCTTTGGATCAATCTTGCCATTTAATATATTTTACCCAAGATATAAACGCTATGTAAGATATCACCCATTTATAATGTTCCCATGTATAGGCCTACGCTTATTTAAACTAAAGTTTAAAAAAAATGCTATGTTAACCAAGCAATTAGAATTAATTGAAACAGACAATATTAACTATTACTTATTTCCATTACAAATGCGGTTAGATTATCAAATATTAGCATACTCAAAATATGATGACATGTCAGACGCTATAGAAGAGGTTATTAAATCTTTTGCCACATATGCTCCAGAAAATACTAAACTTGCTATAAAAGTACATCCTCTTGATGAAGGCGTAATTAATTGGAAAAAAAGGATTTCCAAATTAGAAAAAAAATACAAAATTGAAGGGCGAGTTATTTATTTTGATGGAGGAAATCTCATGGTACTAATAGCACACTCCTTAGGAGTAATTACAATAAATAGTACTGTTGGATTGCAATCAATCATTAGAGATATACCTACTCATACTTTAGGTGACGCTATTTATGATATAAAAGGTCTAACTCATCAAGCTGAATTAAATAAATTTTGGGATAACAAACCTAAACCAAATAAAACATTAAAAGAAAGTTTCGTAAAACTGCTAGACAGTACAATACAAATTCGTGGTACATATTATTGTAAATCTGGACTAGAGGATATTACAAATGAAGCTGCATTTAGAATAATTAATGATAAAGTAAACAAACCACTAAAGTAGAGAAATTCTCTTAACAAAAACTATTTTTTTCTTAAAAAGAATACCTTCATATTTCTTCTTTTATCTAATACAAGAGTTTCATATAAGTCAAATCCCAGCTTCTTATATATATATACATTTTCCTCCTTTGCTGTCTCTAGTAATAATGGCACCCCTTTAAGTTTCGCTTGCTCAACACCATATTCCACTAACTTTCTTGCTTGCCCTTGATTCCTTGACTCAACAGCTGTACATAAAAGAATTAAATGTAAAAAATTATCATCCTTATAGCATTTAATAGTTTTTCCTTGTATTTTCAAAATACGATAAATACCTAAAATACCAAATCTAAAAAACATTTTAAGATGTAAGTAAACATGAAATCTTAAGGAAAATTTCATGTTCCCATGCCACTCATATAAAGCAACGCTTTTATTATCAGCAGTACTAACAACAAAACCTTGAGTATACGCATGCCATATATTATAAAGCATAAATGTATCATACTTTTTATCAGATATTAATTTGTCTAAATATTTAGGAAAAAAATATTCTTTAATATGTGGATCGTCAACAAAATTATCCTTTAGTAAGCATAATATTTTTTTTAAATCATAATTACATAACTTTTTTAATTTATTTCCATAAACTTCTATATCCATTACATAATCCTTTCTAAAGTATCCGCCACATAATCAAGTTGATCTCTAGTATGTTCACTAGAAACAAAAAAACGTAATCTTGCTTTATTCTCTTCAACAGCAGGATACATGATAGGAACAGCATTAATATCATAATCATTAAATAATTTATTTGATAAAATAACTGCTTTTCTTGAGCTACCTACTATAACAGGAATAATAGCTCGCCCAATAGCATCTCCAGTATCAAATCCTTTTTCTTTTAGTTTGGATAATAAATATTCACTATTTTTTTGTAATCTAGTAATTCTATCAGGCTCATCTAACATAAGTTTCAACGAGCTTGTAGCAGCAATAGTATCACAAGGAGATAAACCAACACTATACACTAATCCTGGAGCATAATAACGCAATATATCTATTATAGTTTGATTTGCAGCGATATAGCCTCCACAACTAGATAAGGTTTTACTTAGTGTTCCCATCCAAATATCAATATCTTTTGGTGATATCTCATAATGCTCAAATATGCCTCTTCCAGTCTGGCCTAACACCCCTAAACCATGAGCTTCATCAACCATTAATACTGCTCCATATTCTTTTTTAAGTTGAATAAGTGCTGGAAGATCAGGGATATCACCATCCATACTATACATCCCTTCAACAACTATAAACACTTGTTCATATTCATGAGCATTTTGTTGTAATAACTGAGCTAAATGTCCTAGATCATTATGACGAAAACCAATTGCCCTAGCATTAGATAGCTTAACTCCTTGCATAATGCTATTATGAGATAGTTGATCATATAAAATTAAACTTTTCTCATATGTCAGGCAGCTAATAACTGAAACATTAGTTGCATGTCCACTAACAAAAACTGCGGCAGCTTCTGTTTGATACAATTGACTTATTAGATTTTCTAAATCTAAATGAATTTTTCTATTACCAGATGTAATTCTACTAGCAGAAACAGAACTCCCTTCTTTTCTAACTGTATCAGAAATTGCAGAAACTGTTTTAGGATGTCCATTTAAACCTAAATAATTATATGATCCATAATTAGCAATTTTCCTACAGTTATAATTTATATAATTCGATGCTAATCCCTCATACACTCTATGTAATGGATTTTTTATTTTAAATCGTTCTGATGTTTGCAAACCATAATTTAATTCTTGATAAGATGGGTGCTTTGTAAAATCATAACTACTATTGTTAGTTGATGAACTTTCTGTAATATCATTATTTTCTATAAGTTTTGATTTTATATTAGATAAATTACCAAATATCTTTTTTGCCATTTATTCCTCACCGTGCCTTTGCTTAATTATTTGTATAACATCATTAACATCTTGATTCTCATTATTGCCATATACATTACGCATAATCATATTTACAATATCTTTAGAAGTTTTCAATTGAGTCATAGACATAGCTGGAATAGAAACTCCTGTAAACTTTTCTTCCAAATTGACAGCAAGTTCAAATGCCATCAAAGAATCCATACCTAACTCTTTAAGATCTGCAGATATATCTAAAGCTGACTTACTAATACCTAATATATGAGCAACTTGAGACGCTACATTATCTTCTACTAAAGCCTGCGACTCATCCTTAGATAACTCTCTCAGCATATCCGCATTTAAACTCCCCATAATCTCAGACTCAGACTCCTGAATAAACTGATGATATCTAGAAGTCTTTAATATAGGCAATGCTTTTAATAACTTATTACCTTCTAATTTTGTTGCTATAAAACTCTGCCCTGAGTTACTAAGAGCCTGATTAAGCACATTCTTACAATCTAACAAAGATAAAGGAACCAATCCTAAACTACTAGACATTACTTGCTTTAATGATTCATTCCTTGTTAATAATCCAACATCTGCAATAGGCCCCCATGCAATATACTGTCCAGATAATCCTTCAAACCGTCTTTTAGCTATTAGCCCTTCTAAATACGCATTCGCAGCTACATAATTTGCTTGATGAAGATTCCCAACTGTCGCAGCAACAGAAGAAAACACTATAAAATGTTTTAATTTCCATACACGCGAAAACTTATCTAACCAAAGTCCCCCTAATGCTTTGACATCAAAGACTTTATCAAAAGAATCTTTTGTCAACGTATCTAATGCCTGATCATCATATACTACTGCTGCATGAATAATGCCTTGTAGATCAATATCTCGTTGATGTAGTTTTTGTAAAAATTCTTTAACATTTTGTTCTTTACTTACATCTAAAGCATGGATCTCATAACTAATTCCTATTTCATCTAGCTGTTTTTTATTCTCAAGAGTGATTCTACCACTATAGCTAACGAGTATTAAATGCTCAGCTCCATGTTTTATTAACTCTTTAGCCGTATAAAGACCAAACCCTTGCGTTCCTCCTGTAATCAGATATGCTCCTTTTATAGTAGCAAACTCAGAAGGCCATTGATCAAGTTCAATAAACTCTTTTTGCTGCATATTAACAATGACTTTACCTAATTGCTGACCTTGCTGCATATAGCGAAATGCACTTTCTATTTTATGCATAGGAAACTCTTGATACGGCAAAGCAACAAAATCCTGCTCATCAAGATACTGTTTCAACTCTGATAGCATTTGTTTGATTACTTGAGGTTTATATTTAATCAACTGATCTAAATCAATACCAGAAAATGTAATATTATTACGAAATACCTTCATGGCCAAAGTATTATTCTCAAAAATATCTCTTTTGCCTAACTCTATAAAATGACCAAAAGGAGCTAACACAGCAAGACTTGCTTCTAACAAATCACTAGAAAGTGAATTCAAAACGATATCCATTTGGATATCATTTTGATTCATCTGCATGAAAAAATCTGTACTTCGTGAATCATAAATATTTTCAACACCTAAAGACTCAAGTAAAATACGTTTCTGCTTGGACCCAACTGTTGCATGTATTTCCAATTCCAAAAGATGAGCCACTTGAATAGCTGCTAAGCCAATAGCCCCTGCAGCACCATGTATAAGTATTTTTTGCCCAGGCTGAGCTTTTGCAACTTTATTTATCGCATAATAAGCAGTCATAAAAGCAACAGATATTGTTGCTCCTTGCTGTATGGAACTATGTTTTGGCAAATGACTAATAAAATTACTATCGACTACTAACTCTGTTGAAAAGCTTTGTCTTGCACAGCCAAAAATCTTATCACCTACCTTAAATTGAGAGACTTCCTTTCCAACTTCAACAACCTCTCCACTAAACTCCATACCTAGATATGCTCCTAGGTAGCCAAACTCCAAGGACTCCTGAGGTATTAATCCCAACGCATACATTACATCTCTAAAGTTTAATCCTGCATAGTAAACCTTAACACGTACATCTTGTTGTCCGCATATAGATGGTTCTTTTATAAGCCACTGTAGATTATTGAAAGATCCTCTATGTGTTATATGTAATTTATACTCTTGAAATAGATTTGCATTATCCAATGGTACAATTGCATGATTATATAAAGTATTGTCCTTAACAAAGAGCTCTTGGTTCTTATTACCTTCATCAAAAATAACACCCCAATCTTGCTGAGAATCAAAATCATCAATAACTACCCTAGTTATTGATACCGAAGGTTTCTCATTTACAACGACTCTTAAAGCTGCTAAAAATGACTGATGTACTGGAGATATCAAAATCTTATTATGAAATTGACTTTCAATAATAACATAAACTTCTTTCTCCGATGTTTTATATACTTTTTGGATGATATCCCAAAGTTCTTGTTCTTTTACACCTTTCCCTATTGTAAACACTATAGGCAAATCAACACTCTGTTTATCAGAAACATTTTTAAGCTTTCTACCATACTGATAAAGCTGGCATTCTAAACTTATAGAATCAATATGCTTAGATGTATGTTGCCAATCCTTTTGTAATAATAGCTCTTGTATAAAAGCATTTGATGATATCTGACTATCATAGTTCTCTGCCTGTTTAATAAAATCTGTTACAACATTTTTCCTAACACACTTTATTTTAGGTTTTAATATATTTATCAAAAATCTAACTTCAATACTATCTAACCAAAGATGAACTTTTACTACACCTCCTGGTTTAAGTTTATCCATCAATAAATCTACAAAATCTTTCTTAGCAAAAGTTGGAACACTTTCTATAAATAAACAATCATAATAAGATTTATATTCCTCATAAAGATCTGCCCAACCATTTCTAAATGTAACAATGTCTATTGAACAATTATCTAATTGTTGTAATGCCTCATTATACAAGCCATCACCTACAACCAATATTCTTAAAGGAGTTTCTTTATTTTCATAACCTTGATGTAGAGCATCAATAACAGCTTTAACCTCTTGTTTAATAGCCTGACCAAAATAAGACTGCCATAAACTCTCGATAACATCTGTTGAATCATTGACTTGTAACGTATCAAGATCCATATTTATACTTTTCGTATAAAGCCTTAATAATAGTTTTACTAAATTCGGATGTTCTACAAATGCTAATTGCAATATTTCATGAATTTCATTAATAAAATTTGTATTTTCCCATGAACCATCTTCATCTAAATAACTTTGCAGCAATATCATCATTTCTTCTGAGAATGATATATTATTATTTTCTAAATATTGTTGATATGCTTGATTTATTAGTAATAAACGCGTAAAGCTTAATATTATCTTTTCTTCCTGATTGATCAATTCATTATTTTGAGATACCTTAGGCGATAGAACAGGTTTAAAGTGATAGTTTTGTTCAACTAAAGCTATAGGTTGTAAGCTCTCGATATAGCACTCTTTAAGTTGTAAATTACTATGAGTTCCCGCAACTTTTTCAAATTTAGCTCCCTTAATAAAGCTAACAATATTATTTTCATCATCAAAAAAATAAAAATTAGCAATAGCTATATAGTCATTCCTATAACTAAGCTCTGTAAATACTCTTTGTATTTTTCCACATGGGTTAATAATATAGACAAAATCAAACCCTACAGGTAGTGCAATATCCTGATCCCCATCTTTATATATTAATGAAAAAATAGTCTGAAAACCTCCATCTAATGCAAATGGAGATAATGTATAGTCATTTGATTTAATATCTGAATTAAAATATGCTACAGCTTTATTTTCAAAAAGCTTCAACTGGTCTATTATTCTAAAATTATCCGTATAATCCAAACCAACAGTTTTAGCATTATTATAGTGATCTTCTATAGAAAAATCATGTAAGCCAACGCTTACTTCAGAAGGTAAACTAAAAGTTGATGTTACATTTTTCAGTAAGTATCTAGACTTAATATGAACAACTTCATTTTCACCATATTGAGATAAGCTTTTAATTGTAACAATCCCATTATCATCACATGTACTTATAAGGGTTCTCATATCATCATCTTGGAGTAATAAAGGCGATAAAATTTGTATATCTTTTAAAATAATTACATCCGTAGATTCTAGTTGTTTTACATGCTTAATCAGTTGATATACTATTTCTATCCAAGCTGATGCTGGCAAAACTGCAACACCATGAACTTGATGGCCTTGAAAATCAATTGCTGTTTGATAGTCAATATGATTTACCCATGTATTTGATTTATTACTTATTCTCCAGCCTAAAAGGATATGGTCAACATCTGACGTTATAACCCGATCAGACGTATGAAACCAATATCTTTGCAAATTAAGCTCAGATCGAATAAGAGGAATATTTTCTGATTCAACAACTTTATTCTGCCATGGAGCTCCAGCAAGGTATAAACGATGAATAATTTCATTAAGTGTTAATTTATTATTTCCAACTGTACTAAAATAAGTTGACTTACTTTTTTGTGATATTTGATTAATATAATGCTTAAGAACACTCTTAGGGCTAATTTCTATTAACACATCAACATCATTAGAAATTAAGTTCTCTATACCCGCACTAAAATTAACAGGCTTAGCAATATTATCCCACCAATACTCACTACTTCTTAACTGCTCAGATTCTATATTATTACCTAAGACTGTTGAAATAAATTCAATATTTTTATTTGCAATACTACTATTAAACTTAGGTAGTTTTTGTAAAAATAAATCTTTCACACTATCATTCATAAATGATGAATGAAATGGATAATCAACATCTAACAGTCGACAGAATATTTGCAGTTTTTCACAATGATCTTTTAAAGCTTCTAGGTTTTTATACTCTCCAGCGATGGTTAAAGAATCATTCGTATTAATCGCTGCAATATCTAGATTTTGTAAAGATAGTTTTGTCGTTAAATTTTTAAAATCATCTATACTTACATTAATAGCAAGCATTGATCCTTGACCTTTGGTAGTTGCCTGAGCCTGACTTCTAGCGACCACTAACTGATAAGCTTCATTAAGTGCGATATATCCACTTATACAGGCTGCTGCCAACTCTCCAATACTATGCCCTAGAACATTACTAATTTTTAAACCACTTTCTAAAAGATATCTTGCAACAGTAACTTGGAAAATAAATAAAGCTGGTTGAGCTATTGTTGTATCATCATATGACTCTTGATCTATTAACAACCAATCTTCTAAGCTTCTCTGACTAATCACAAACAATTCATCAACAATACTTTTAAAATAACCTTTTAGTTCTTTAGAATCACTTAAAATTCTCAGCATACCAGGATATTGACAGCCATTACCAGAAAAAATAAAAGCAACTTTTTTTGCCTCAAAATCTATCTCATAATCCTGACTTTTATTTTTTTGGAAATCTTCATAATTATTATAAATAGTGTAAAAGTCTTTGTATCCACGGTTAATTTTGGAAGCTAAGGCATATTTGTTATAAGTATCTTCACTATCAATAATATTTGCCTGAATCTGCTTTTGCTTCTCTAATGTAATAGCTGAATGGCTCTTAATTATCAATTTATTATGAAAATATTCATTGTCAGAATACTTTTTTGTAGCAGAAATATCTGATGGTGGTGCTTGTAACAACACATGTGCATTAGTTCCACCAAAACCAAAAGAGTTAACTCCAATCAAACTCTCTGATGTTATTTCAACAGAGATCGTTTCATTTGAAATCGTAATTTTATTAGCTTCTAAATTAAGCTTTGGATTAGGATTATCAAAATGGACATTCGCAGGCACTTTCTTATGCTCAAAAATCATCAAAGACTTTAGTACACCAGCAAGTCCAGAAGCTGGTTCAAGATGCCCAATATTAGATTTTATAGATCCAGTTATAAGAGGTTTTTTACGCTTAAGAGAAACAGCTTCAGCTATAGCCTGTATCTCTAAAGGATCACCCACAGGAGTCCCTGTACCATGGGCCTCGAGATATGCTATCTTATTTAAATCAGTACCTGAATAGATTTCATTTAACAAATCTCTTTGTGCCTCAAAACTAGGTAAAGGTAAACCTGATGTTTTACCATCACTATTTGCACCTGTCTTATTTATAAGACCATAAATAGTATCACCATCCTTTATAGCTTTTTCATAGTCTTTTATAACAAATACAATACAACCTTCAGAGCGGACATAACCATCAGCATCTTCTGAAAAACTACGACAACGACCAGTAGGTGACATCATATAAGCTTTAGAAAACCCTACAAATGCCATAGGATGTAATAATGCATTAACACCTCCTACAATTGCTGTATCTTGTTGACCAGACTGTATAGCTTTCACAGCAAGATCTAAAGCAACTAAAGATGATGAACACGCCGTGTCAACAACCATACTAGGGCCCTTAAGATTAAAGCTATATGATATGCGGTTTGCTATAATACTTTTTGCACCGCCTGTCATTGCGTAAGAGGTCATTTTATGGCAATCTTCAACAGCAAAATATGTATAATCAATGTTTGATGCGCCTATATATACACCACAATTACGACCAGAGAATTGCTCTGGAGAGTAGCCCGCTTTTTGCAATGCAAAATACGTATGGTTCAATAATAATCGCTGTTGTGGATCTATTTGATTAGCTTCTCTAGAGTTAATATTAAATAGACTTGGATCAAACTGATCTATATCTGGAAGAATTCCGGCTGAAAAAGTATAGGATTTACCACTTTTTTTGCGTGATGGATGAAAAAATTTTCTTTTATCAAATCTAGAATCTGGAATTTCAGAAACTAAATCTTGCCCTTGCTCTAAAGCTTCCCACAGATCCTTATCACTATCAATACCTTTAGGTAAAACAAAACTATAACCAACAACTGCAACTTTCTTCATAAATACTTTATTCTTCTATAACGCTATAATCTAAAAATAATTTTAACACAAACTAAATAGAAAACTATTTAGATACATATTCCCTTATAATAAATAATCAATATTGTCATCATTATCAAAAGATTCTAGAACAAAATCAAAATCTAAAGAAAATGCTATAACTTTAAATACCTCTGCAAGTTTATCATTCAATAAAAGATCTTTAATATCACTATTATACCTTAACTGCTCTTTTAGACTTAAACTCTTAGATAAATCCGTAAAAACTTCAGAGATACCTGACCTTTTTAAAAAATTTGCTTGCGTCATATAACCATCTAGCAAAAATCCTACTTCTGTTGCAGCTTCAGCAACGGCTGTAAAATCGACATGTGCTGTAATATCTTGCTCACCAATATTAACAAATGGATCAAAATTAACTTTATGTTGATGATAACAAGCTAAAGTTCCCATATTTCTCTCTTTAGAATAATACTCTGCTCTGTGATATCCATAATCACATAAAAAAACTATACCTTGCAATAAGCTATCTCTTAATGCTTTAATCCATGGACGTATCCATGTATTAATCTCACTAATATAACCATCTTCAAAAGTCACACCATCATTTACTATCCTATTAACTTCACTATTAAACCGATTATCATTTTCTGATATATCAATAAGTTTTAAAGTATTACCATCAGTCTCTAAGGCAACTCCTTGTTGAAAAATGCCACCTTCTTTTGATTCAAAAATATCTACCGGCATCGCATCCAAAACTTCATTTGCAAAAACTATAGCTTTAGTTTTTTGTTCAGGTAATTCATTTAACCAAATAAACTTGTCATATAGTTTAGGGATGTTTTTTTTAACATACTCTTGTTGTCTTAATTTAAGATCATTGCTTAGCTCAATTATTATATATTTGTCTGGTAAACAGTTTAATTTCGATAACTCATCGATACAATCAGCAGCAAACTTACCATTGCCTGCACCAAACTCTATAATACTAGTATCATTACCAAGCTTAGATAGCACCAAATAAAACTGTCTAGCAAATGTTCTTGCAAACAAAGAGCTTTGCGTTGTTGCAGTTATAAAATCTCCCTGAGATGAAATCTTATCCTTTGGCCCTGAATAATATCCTAAATCTGGATAATAAAGAGCTAGCTGCATAAACTCTCTAAATAAAATTGGTTTTTTTTTTACTTTATCTAAAATAATTTCTTTTAATGTCAAAATATTCTTTAATATCTATTGAAAAGTTAGCAGTATTTTAGAGTTAAAATCTTTTTTAAGCAAAAAAATGTGACTTTTTATAAAAAAAATATTAAAATTTGTGCTCAAATAATTTGTTTACTTAAGTTATTAATATAATGAGTGTAATAAGAACCTTTCCTATTGGTATAACAGGCGGCATAGCTAGTGGTAAATCAACAGCTACAAAAATTCTAAAAGAAAAGATGGATCTAAGCGTAGTTTGTGCAGATACCATAAGTAGAGAAATCACCAAAAAACCATCTGTAATAAAAAACATAACTGAGAAATTTGGTAATGATATCGTTGTAAATAAACAGATAAATAGAGCTATGCTTCGTGCTATCATAACTGAATCAAAAGAGGCTAAAAAATGGTTAGAAGATTATTTACACCCAGTTATTAACAGAGAAATTAAAAAACAAGTCCGTGAATCTGAGACATCTATGACAATTGTAGATATTCCTCTTTTAGGCCCATACAACATTCGTTATTATGATTATCTGAAAAAAGTAATTGTTATAAAAGCTGATCTTGAAACTAGAATTAGAAGATTAATGGAACGTGATGGTAAAGATAGACAGCAAGCTGTTGCTTTTATAAATCTGCAAATATCAGATACTGAAAGAGAAAAAATAGCAGATTATATAATTGACAATACTAACTTAAGCGACCAAGAACTAGAAAATAAGTTAATTGAAACAATTAATGATATAACTAACTTGACTAATTGAAAATAAATACCTATAATATCTCTCACTTTTGCACCCATAGCTCAACTGGATAGAGTACTCGGCTACGAACCGAGCGGTTAGGGGTTCGAATCCCTTTGGGTGTGCCATAAATTTATGCGGGAATAGCTCAGTGGTAGAGCACAACCTTGCCAAGGTTGGGGTCGCGAGTTCGAGCCTCGTTTCCCGCTCCACTTTTTTTCATAAATAATCTTATTAAAACAATCTTAATATGCTAAAATTTTATCTTGAATAAACTTTATTAATTCTTTTTATAATACGGAATCTTAAGATGTCACAGAAAATTGTTTTAACAGGTGTTACCCCCTCAGGGACTCCACACTTAGGAAATTATATTGGCGCGATTAAACCAGCTATCGAAATGGTTCAAAATGAAAGTTATAAATGCCTATATTTTATTGCTGATCAACATTCTTTGATAAAGCTATGGGATAAAAAATTACGCCAACAATATATCCATGAAGGGGCATCATCTTGGCTTGCTCTTGGACTTGACCCTAATAAAGCCCATTTTTATCGTCAGTCAGCTATCCCTGAGATTATGGAGCTGACATGGATAATTAGTACAACAACTGCTAAAGGTTTACTTAATCGTGCCCATGCATATAAAGCCCTTGTTGATCAAAATATGCAAGACGAAAATGTTGATCCTGATAAAGGTATAACTATGGGACTATTTAACTATCCTGTTCTTATGGCTGCAGATATCCTTATGTTTGATGCAGACTTAGTTCCAGTTGGTAAAGATCAAATACAACATATTGAGATTGCTAGAGATATTGCAAATCGTTTTAACCATATTTATAAAAAATCAGCTCTTAAAGCTCCTCAAGCCCTTACAAGTGAAGACAGCCAAACAATACTAGGGCTAGATGGTCGTAAGATGTCTAAAAGCTATGATAATACTATACCTATTTTTTCAACAGAGAAAAAACTAAGAAAACAGATAATGAAAATTATCACAAATTCTCAGTTACCTGAAGAGAAAAAAGATCCTAGTAATTGTACAGTCTTTTCAATATATAAAAGTATAGCTACAGAGTCAGAAATAGCATCCTTAAGAGACAAATATTTAGCTGGAGGTCTTGGTTGGGGCGATGCAAAACAAATCTTATTTGAAAAAGTAAATGAATATTTAGCTGATGCTCGCGAAAAATATGAATACTATATAAATAACCCTAAAATTGTTGATGATATACTCTCTCAAGGTGCAGAAAAAATTCGTCCCTATGCAATTAATAAGCTTAAAGAAATCAAAGATATTATAGGAATGTAATTACAGTGCAAAAGTTAGATAATATAATTATTGCTAACTATAGCATACACTCCCTAGGACTTATATGCTGGGCAAAACAAAACTTAAGAAATAACTTTTGTATCTTATCTGTTGATACTGGTTTTGCTTCGAATGATTGGAATGACTATTTAAAAAACGTTTTTAACTGGCTTGATCAAGAAGGCATAAAATATTTTCACCTAAAGTCAGAAAATACTTTTCAAGAACTAATATTAGCACGTAAACAATTCCCATCACAACAGTTTAGTTGGTGTGCAGGTTTCCTAAAAGGTATAACATTACTAAATAAGATCGATGAGCTTGACCCTGATGGCGAGGCAAATATTCTCCTAAGCCATAGAAAAGATCTGTCAAAAGTATCACAACTTTTAAAAAATCTCGATGAAGAGGAAAAATATGATTATAGAGCTTTAGTATATCCATTATTAAATAAGCAATATGACGATATATTAAAACTAACAAAGGACCTACCTTTTAAATCTGCAAGTCATAGTTTAGAATGCCAACCCTGTATTCATATAACACAAAATGAATTTAAAACGATATCTCAACAAGATATTAAAAAAGTAACTGAATTAGAAAATAAAACAAATAGTTTTATGTTTAACGATCATCATTTTAGTAGTTTAAAAGATGATTTTTTTATAAAAAATAATATTTTAGAAGAGCTATCAAAAGCATGTAGCTGGGAGTATAGCTGTGGTCTATAAAGGAATACTTTTATGAGTGAATATTTTTTATTTAGTTTATTAACAGTTGTAGCAGCTTTAATGAGCTATATTAATACTAAATTTTTAAAATTACCTAAAGCTATTGGCTTAACCATACTTTCTATAACTTTCTCAGCATTATGCGCATCATTTTTGAGTGATACAAATTTTCTTGTGGTAGCATTATCAAGTTTTGACTTTAAAAAGACAGTTCTAGATGGAATGCTGTCTTTCCTACTATTTGCCAATGCACTTCATTTTAATATGATTGATCTTAAGAAAGAGCTAAAAGCAGTATTTGGTCTAGCAAGCATAGGATTACTACTATCTGCTCTTACTACAGCCGTGTTAATTTATGGATTTTGTTTACTTGTTAAATTTGATATTAGCTTTGGATACTGCTTAGTTTTTGGTGCTTTAATATCCCCTACTGATCCAATAGCTGTGATTAGTACGTTAGCTGGTAACAAATCAATCCCAAAACACATAAAAACTCGTGTTGTTGGAGAGTCATTATTTAATGATGCTACGGGAATTGTACTTTTTGTTGTACTATCAAACATATTCTTCTTTGGTAGTGGTGGCGAGTTCGGTCACACTTTAACTGGATATAATAATAGTATTAATACTTATATTTGGCTAATTACTAAACAAATTGCTACTGAAGCAGGTGGCGGTATAATATTAGGCTATGTATTTGCACAAGTTGCTCTTATTTTTTTAAAAACAAATAGAGACTCTGAAACATCTATTTTCGTTACACTTGCTGTAGCTAGTATGGGGTATGTAATCGCACATAGCCTAAACGTATCAGGACCTATTGCCATGGTTGTTGCAGGATTGTTTATTGGCAACAACTTATCTGACTGTAAAAAGAACTATCCTGAACAAGTTGATAAAGTCGACAACTTCTGGATGGTTATTGATAATATGCTTAACTCATTCTTATTTATACTTATTGGTTTAGAACTAACTAGCATACCATTTAATATAGGTGCCTTTTGGGTTGGTGTTGCTGGAATATTTATAGTAACTTTTGCAAGATTAATCAGTATATCAATACCAATCACAGCTATTGATAAAAAACTAACTAAAGGTTCAGCAAAAGATAATCTTTTAGTTGCATGGTCAGGAGTAAGGGGAGGAATTTCTCTTGCATTAGCATTATCTTTACCAGATGAAGGTCATGTTATAGTAAGCATTACATATACTGTTGTAATACTTTCAATATTAGCCCAAGGATCAACATTAAAAATAGTCTTAAATATGATTTATCCTCATAACCTTACTAAAAAACCAGCTAATACACCAAACTAAATTAATCGAATATTTTTTACAAATACATTTCTTTTATCATACCTTTAGGAATATAAGTATCATTCATTTTTATAAAACAAATTCCATCTTCATACTTTGAAAGACTGTTGAATAAATCTTTCAATTTCTATGAATAGGAATATTTTTGCTATTTTTAGTAAAAACTTAGCC
>NZ_JAWUZH010000043.1:0-19113 GCF_036281795.1 Francisella sp. 19S2-4 | reverse complement strand
TAAGGCTAAGTTTTTACTAAAAATAGCAAAAATATTCCTATTCATAGAAATTGAAAGATTTATTCAACAGTCTTTTATAATGATTAAAAATATCATCTTCAGATAATTTCCAATAAATCATTGGAATAACCATAATAGCATCAGCTCCTACACTTTGAGCATATTTAGCTTTCTCAATACAGTTTGCCGTTGTCATATCAGAAGCGCCCACAATAACAGGAACACGTTTATTCGTAAATTCAACAGTTTTCTGGGTTACAATCTTCCATTCATCTAAACTCAGATAGGCACTTTCACCTGTACTTCCTAAAGGAGAGATTGCATCTACTCCTTTTTTAATCAATCTATCAATAAGAATCTCTAAACTCTTTAAACTTATTTGATCAAATTTATCAAATGGTGTCGGAATATAAGCAACAATACCTTCAATATTTATATTTTTCATAATACCACCTTTACCAAGAATTAATTTAAATTACGATGACCAATTTATGTACTCCTAAGAGAACATATTTGAATTACTAACAAATGCTATACCATGCGGTATATACTTATTATTAGCACAAAAGAATATATAAAATAATAATGAATCTAGCAGATATTTGAATTTAGACTTTAATAAACTTCTTTAATCGATATCAGATAGTTTCCTACAAAGTCTTTTAAGAAAAACTCTATAAATATTTAAAAGAAAAAATTTAGGGTCTAGATAACTTTAGCTTGTCAAAATTGTTGATAGAGCTATATTTCATATATGTTTGGAAGGTATAAAAAACGTTCGCATATTTCAGATGCTAAAATTAGAGAAGTTCTAAAGTGTTTTAGTTTAGATTTAACAGCAACAAACACGAGTAAAATCACTAATATTAGTAGAATAACAATTAATCACTATTTTGATAGATTTCGTAAAATAATTGTATTTTCTGATGAAAATTTTTTAGCAGCTGCTGGGGAGTTTTAATTAGATGAATCTTACTTTGGAGCCAAACGAGTCCGAGGCAAACGTGGTCGTGGAGCTGTTGGTAAAACACCAGTATTTGGCGTTTTAAAACGAAATAAATATAATAGAATCTATGTTTCTATTGTACCAAACTGCTCTTATAATACAGGGCAAAATACACGAAAATACTACAATCTATACCGATAGATGGAAAGCGTATGATGGATTAATTCTAAATGGCTATGATCACTATCGTATTTACCACTCTCATAACCAGTTTGCTCGAAGTAAGAATCATGTTAATGGTATTGAATCATTTTGGTCTTTCCCTAAGAGAAGTCTTACAAAATTTAATGGATTAAGTGATGATAAGTTTATTTTACACTTAAAAGAGTGTGAATTTAGATGGAATAACAAAGATAATGATTTGTATAAATATTCATGTGTCCTTTAGTAAGAAAGCTTAGTGCTAAAGTTATCTAGACCCATATATAATATCTATACTTATCTAATATAGAAACATAGTAACTAAATATATGACATTTAAAATATGATCAAATATTTTAGAAAAAATTATTATTTGAATTAAATAAAGAATTTATAAGATTAGAATTTAACCTAGAATTTCAAGTTATTGAAATATACTAGGTTAATTTTATTTATATTATATTTTCTCCCAAGGAGAGCCATTTGATGGAATGTCACCCTGTGTCCACCACTTAGCTTTATACTTTTGACCTTCATAAGTTACTGTTTGACCACCATTGTAGGCAATACCACTTTCCCAAGCTCCTCCAGCAACAACAGGTTTTTCCCAAACACCACCATTAGATGGAGTATCTCCTTGTGTCCACCACTTAGCTGTATATGTTTGGCCATCATACGTTACTTGATCATCTTTGTTATATACAACTTTAGGATCCCACGCTTTTACAGTTTCTCCACCAGTTTCTCCACCAGTTTCTCCACCAGTTTCTCCACCAGTTTCTCCACCAGTTTCTCCACCAGTTTCTCCACCAGTAGCACTACAAGTTACTTCATCCCAGAACCATGATTGACTACTAGGAGTTTCCCAAACACCTGGGTTATTTTTAGCCTTGTAGCATTTGTTAGCATACTCAAAAATCTCGCCATTTTGAGCTTTAGTTTCACCAGCTATCCATACCTGAGTATTGCCTGTTTGATTTTGATCGTCTTCTTCAGTTTTAAATGTAGTAACAGATGTAATATTCTCCATATCTGTTGCTGATGCTATAACTGTCAATGTATAGTTTACATCTGCATCAAGATTATTAAATGAAACATTTGTAACATTATTTCCCTGAGCAACAACAGAGCCACTAGCATTTGTTAACTTATAAGCATATTTAACAGTAGCTCCTGAATTACTTGGCTTAGCTTCCCAACTAGCACTAGCAGAGTCTTTTGTTATAGCACTTATAGTTGCTTGCTTAACCCAAGACAGCTTATCTTGAGTTTGTTCAGCAGACTCAGTAGTAAAACTTGAAGTTGTTGTGATACTTTCCATACCTGCTACCGATGCAACTACAGTTAAAGTATAGTTAGTATTAGCAGTTAAACCTGTGAATACAGCTGATGTGCCCACACCACTAGCTACTACATTGTTACTATTAGTATTTACTAGATTATAGCTATAACTAACTATAGCTCCTGATGCATTAGTTTTAGCTTCCCAAGTAGCATTAGCACTATCTTTAGTTACACCTGTAATCGTAGGTTCTTTTGTCCAAGATAGATATCCAACAACATCACCTTCTGTTTTGAAAGTTACACTAGTATTACTTGACTCATACCCATCTGCAGAAGCAATCACTGTAACACTATATTCGTTACCTTTTTCTAAGTTAGATAGCGTATATTCAGTATTTTCTTGATTTTCAGAAACAGTTTTACCATTTACAAGAATTGTATATTTAACACCATCAACATCCTCTGGTTTATTCCATGTTATAGAAGCAGAAGTTTCTGTAATATTTGAAACTGTAATGTTACCTTCCCAATTGAAAGTTTCACCATCATCCGCAGATAATATATCAGCATCACAATTATATTGGGAATCTGAATCTAATCCAAACGCATGACATGTCGCCTGTAATGTTTCTTTTGGTGTTGGCCAAGACTCATTCCAACTTCCTAAATAATCTATATCGTATCTTTGATTTTTGAAAAGATCCCACATAATCATACCAGATGATTTAGTACCTAAACCAACTTCAGAATAAAGAATATTATTCATCTCAATGGTATTTAGAGGTAAGTCGTTACCCGTATCCTTAATAGGATATGCTGGTTGTCCTATTTCAAATCCAAATTGAATTGGTCTATCTAAATTAAATGTACCAGGGATTATATCATTTCCATTATTAGCTAACTTAGTCTCAGTATCTGAACTACTTAAATAATGATAGTATTCAGACATATAATATTTTACCTGAGCAGCTAATGTAGATGCACCGTTTAAATATTGAGCATCATCCTTACTTAAATCATAACTCATAACTGCTAATGCATCGAGATCTTTAGCAATACTCTCATCTTTATATGCAACATTGTATACAAGACCTTTTAAATTCCCATAATACCAAGGACCTCCAGTTGATAGATGGTCTTTAGAGCCCCAGATTAAAACATTTGTTGGAACCGCACCAACAGCTGGTAAGGCTGCAGAAAGTTTTAAATTTGGATTAATTTCCTGAATATCATCATGTACAACTTTAATTATTGCTGCGAACTTATCTACAGTTTGAGGCATAGCTCCAGGATTTCCTATATCAATACGACCTTGAACTTTACCATCAACATTTTTAAGCTGGTTTGTAATTTCAAATTCTTTTAAAAGATCCTGAAAATCTTGATATGAAAGAGGACCATCTTTCTTAATATCTTTAATTTGCCATTTATTATTTAATAATTTACTCAAAGAGAAACTGTTTAAATCAGCATGCCAAAACTCTTCATAATCTAAATCGATCCCTGATGCCCCTAAATCATTAGTTAGTTTAACCAAATTATAGTATGCTTCATTTGCTTGTGTTGATGAAGCAGGATCTTCAAATATACCACGAGAATAGTTATTAAAATCTGTACCTGAAGTATTTTCAGGAATAGGATTAGGGAAAGTATCATATAATCCGTCATCTGGACCACACATATTTTGTTTATTTGGCGATTTTCCTAGAGCTTTTAATGATTCTGTATATAGGTATGGATCACAACTAAAATTCCAACCACCAACAGCAAGATAAACATGAACACCAGCTTTTTCTAGTTGAGCTATAATTGCTTTTAGTTTTACAAAATCTTCCTTAGCTTTAGCATTATTTTGTGCTTCTGAAATTTCTTGAGATGATGCATTACGATCAATAAAATAACCAAATAGACCTGTTCCTGCTAAGCTTCCTGTTTGATAATAAAATAAGCTTGGCTGAACGAAAGATAGAATCATCTTATTAAAGCTAGCGCCATTTTTTGTTATTTCATTTGCAAGTTTTTGAAGTCTATTTAAAGATGCCCATTTTGATCCGGAATCACTATCTCCAAGATAATATGCAGCAATAATTGGCTCTTGAGAATCACCAACTCCAGAATTAGTTGCTGCATAACTAAAACCTGACATTCCCATCAACATCATTGTAGCAGCTGATAAAACTTTAATTTTACTCTTCATCTTTTCTCCTTTAGTAAATTAAATTATTAAAATTTTGCTATAACTATATCAGGATTCCATAAGAAATAAGATATTCAAAATTTAATAGCTATAGTTAAAAATTAACATTCAAAATATGTCAAATGTATTTACTATCAGTTGATTGAAACAATTTTTATAGGTCTGTAAAAATTTACTGAAAGAATAAAATTATTGCTATAGATCTAAGGCTTCACTAGCTGCTTTACTTATTATAAATTTATTTAACTCATCCCTGTGGCTATCCCAGAACATTGCATCACTAACATCAATATTATAATTCTTATTTAATATGCAAATATGAATTGATAAGAATCATTAGATTTTGATAAATGATTATAAAGTTATTTTTAGAGGTTATTATAGTCTTTATTTATATTTAAAAAATACAATAAGATCTATTAGTAGCAATCTTTATCATAT
The DNA here is from genome assembly GCF_036281795.1 of Francisella sp. 19S2-4. Classification (NCBI taxonomy): domain Bacteria; kingdom Pseudomonadati; phylum Pseudomonadota; class Gammaproteobacteria; order Thiotrichales; family Francisellaceae; genus Francisella; species Francisella sp. 19S2-4. Next base: position 14,044 of record NZ_JAWUZH010000043.1, on the reverse strand, counting down.
GTAACTTTGACAAATATACAGTTTTAAAAAATATTTAGATAAAATTTTTGATCTATTATGCAAGACATTAAATAAATACCTTCAGGCATTTTTTCTAGACATTATTTGAATATATGGTGCCGGAGGCCGGACTCGAACCGGCACTCTGTTGCCAGAACCGGATTTTGAATCCGGCGCGTCTACCAATTTCACCACTCCGGCGTATTACTAGATATCCTCAGGCCAGTTATCTATAGCTGTACCAAGAGACAAACCTAACTCAGATAGTTTTTGTTTAATTTCTGTTAGAGATTTCTTACCAAAGTTTGGTGCTTTTAGAAGCTCATTTTCAGTTTTTTGTACAAGTTCACCAATATATCTAATGTTTACAGCTTTCAAACAGTTAGATGATCTAGCTGTTAGATTTAGCTCTTCAACATGCTTTAATAGCATAGGATCAATATCTTTTGTTGGATCTTCTACAAAAATACCTTGATTAATCTCTTCAACATCAACGATATTTCTCAGTTGATTTTGAATCTTAGTTGCAGCTAATCTTAAAGCTTCTTCACAAGTGATATTACCATTTGTTTTAATATTGAAATTAAGTTTATCAAGATCCGTACGTCTACCTACACGCGCATCCTTAACTTCAAAATCACAGAATGTAACAGGAGAAAAAGCCGCATCTAAAAGAAACTCGCCATCATTGAAGTTTTCTGTTGTTTGTCTATAACCAACACCTTTTTCAACTTTAGCTTCTATTTTAAGCTTTCTACCACCATTATAACTGCATATAAATACTTCATCAGTTATTTTTAAACCTTCTGACAGTTTTGCTTCTTCAGAGAAAATCTCCTCTTCTGATCCAGAAAGATCAAAAATTATTGTCCCAGTTTCAACATCATCAGCTAAAGCTACAGGAAGAGCTTTAACATTTAGAATAATATCAGCAACAGTCTCATCACACGGGATCACATCTTCTAAAGAAGTAACCTTACCATCATTAATTTTTATACTAGTAACGCATGCACCACCAACAGAATAAAGCATAGTTTGCTTTAAAGCATAACCAAGTGTATAACCAACACCTCTTTCTAGTGCTTCAAAAGAAAACTTAGTAGCATTTTTAGCATAGTCATCAATTTTAATATTAGTAGGATGTAGTAAATTTTCTAGTGCCATAGCAGTTTTAAAACCTAGTTATATTTTATTCGATATAATTTAATTCCAAAGATTATAACATACAAATGCAAAATTTTAACAGATTTATTATAACTTCTTGATTTTGTTTATACTTTCAAGCTTCGCTTTAATCTTACTTTCAAAACCACTGCCTGATGGAGAGTAAAAAATTTGCTTAATATTTTTAGGTAAATACTGTTGATTAACATATGAATTCGGATAGTTATGTGGATATAGATAGTTACTATCTTTATAGTTTTTAAGATGTTGTGGTACTTCTATATGACCTAGACTTTTCGTTACTCTCTGAGCCTCTGCCAATGCCAGATAACAAGCATTACTTTTTGGAGCTATCGCTAAATATATAGCTGCTTGAGATAGGACTAGCCTACCCTCTGGTAATCCTAGTTTTTCATATGCATTCCAAGCATCTATAGCGACTCTCAAAGCTTGCGGATCAGCATTACCAATGTCTTCTGATGCTATGCACAGCATTCTTCTAGCAATAACTAATGGATCTACGCCATTATCAAGCATTAATCCTAACCAAAATATAGCCGCATCTGGATCAGTACCTCTTACAGATTTATGAAAAGCAGAAAGCTGTTCGTAAAACTCCTTACCTTCACGATGAAAATCTCGCGATGCTTCACCTACTGCTTGATCAAATAAATCTTTATTTAGGATAATATTATCTTCTTGATTGCTAATCAAAAACATTCTCTCAAGTAGGTTTAAAATTTTACGGCAATCACCTTCACTATAATTATGGATAGCATTATATAAATCTTCACTTATTTCAAAAGAATGCTTTGCTAAAATCTCATCTTGTTTTAATGCTCTTTGAATTAGCTGTTTAGTTCCTACAATACTTAAACGTTTAAGACGCAAAACAAAAAGTCTCGATACTAATGCATTATTTAAATAATATGTAGGATTCTCTGTAGTTGCTCCAATTAAAATAACCTTACCCGACTCAACGTATGGCAGGAGCAAATCTTGTTGTGATTTATTAAAGCGATGAATTTCATCTAGAAATAGCACAAAGCTATCTAGATCTTTATTATCTGCAATAAGCTTTTTAACTTCTTTTACTCCAGAATCTACCGCTGATATCTCAAAAAACTCTAAATCTTTTGAGCTTGCTATAATTCTAGCTAATGTTGTTTTACCTACTCCAGGTTTACCACATAAAACCATAGAACAAATACCATCACCTACAAGTATTTTCTTTAACACTCCATTATCCGACAATAAATGCTCCTGACCTATAATATCGTCTATTTTTGTAGGTCTTACCCTTGCCGCTAACGGGATGTATTTCATTTAATAACCCTTTTTTAATATTTCAATATATTTACTATAGTTTTTGAACAGTCTGTGAAAAATCTAATTTATAACAATCTTATACTTACTTTTAACAAGCTCATAAAGCATACCTTCACGTACCGCCCCATTTGATAAACTCATTTCGGTAATTTCTAAACAATCAAATATTGCGTATAAAATAGCAACCCCTCCAGCAAGTACACTTTCACGATCCTCTCTTAAACCTTCGAAGCTAATATTTTCAACATGACGTTTATCCATCATCATAGTTATTAGATTATTTAAAAATTCTTGAGTAAGAATAGAATCACCTTTAAGCATTTGACACATATTTGTAACTGAAATAATTGTTCCCGAAGATCCTAAAACTTGACTCCATCCTATTCTTTTATACTTGGATAATATAGGTTCAAGTATTTGTTTAGCTTTTGCTACTGCTGCATGAAAATTTGCAAAATCAAGCTTTTCATTTGTAAAGAAATCTTTCTGCATTCCAACACAACCCATATCTAAGCTACGAGCTATTAATATTTTATTACCTCGACCTATTACGAGCTCTGTTGAACCTCCACCAATATCAATAACTAAAGTCTTTTGCTTTATATCATGATTATCTCTAGCACCAACATATACAAGTCTTGCTTCCTCAGGTCCAGAAATAATTTTAATCTTAGTACCTAGAGCTTTATCTAACTTCTTTTTAAAGCCTTTAATATTATTTTTTGCTTTTCTAAGGGTATATGTGCCAACTGCACGTACATGCTCAACCTTATATTTTTCTATTTCTTGAGCAAAAAATTCTAGACATTTAATGGCTTTATCTTGAGCATCTTTGCTAATAGTTAGATTATTATTTAATCCAGCTCTTAACTGTACTTTTTGCTTTTGCTTAGATAGTGTAACAACCTCACCATCAGGCTTAATTTCACTGATAAGCATATGGAAACTATTTGAACCTAAATCTACTGTTGCTACTATTTTTGACATACAAACCAAAAGCACATATTTTATAACTAGTTCCCATTATAAAAAAATATAGTCAAAATAGCTAAAAAAATTTGTCTAAGAAGTTTTTTTGTTTATAATAACTAGCAATTAGTTTAACTTCTTATAAAATTATCAAAATATAATAGCCAAGCTACTTAAAATACAATTTTAAGAATCAAAAATTAAAGGAAAATCAAAGCATGTCAAAATGTATCGATATATCAGACAGTCAATTCGAAAGCGAAGTTCTAAATAGTGATATCCCTGTATTATTAGATTTTTGGGCACCATGGTGTGGTCCTTGTAAAATGCTTTCTCCTATACTTGAGCAAGTAGCTGAACACTATGACGAACAGATCAAAGTTTGCAAAATTAATATTGATGACAATGAAGAAACTGCTATGAAATTTGGTGTTCGTGGAGTACCTACTCTTATGGTTTTCAAAGATGGTGAAAACAAAGAAACTAAAGTTGGTGTGGTACAAAAAAGTCAATTAATTTCAATCATAGACAAATATCTATAATTTAGTTATATCAACATATCTTTACAAATAGAGAATCCAATGAATTTAAATGAATTAAAGTATAAATCTGTTAATGAGCTAATGGACATAGCTCAAAGCTTAGATCTTGAATCACTGCGTGCAAGAAAACAAGAACTTATCTTTTCAATCTTAAAATATCATGCTGATAAGGGTGAGGATATTTATGGTGAGGGTATTTTAGAAGTTCTACAAGATGGTTATGGTTTCTTAAGATCTTCAGATAGTTCGTATTTTGCATCACCTGATGATATATATGTTTCACCAGCTTTTATTAGAAAGCTAAACCTACGTACTGGTGACAGCATTGTTGGTAAGATTCGCCCACCTCGTGATAATGAGAAATACTTTGCTGTTAAACACATTGACAGTGTTAACTTTGATTCACCAGAATTAGCTAGAAAAAAAATTCTATTTGAAAACTTAACTCCCGAATATGCCAAAGAAAGGCTTACAATGGAGATTGGTAATGGCTCAAATGAAGATATCACAGCTAGAGTTATTGATTTAGCTGCTCCATTTGGTAAAGGTCAACGTGGTTTGATTGTTGCACCTCCAAAAACTGGTAAAACAATTATGATGCAAAATATTGCAACATCAATTGCTAAAAACCATCCAGAATGTAACCTAATAATGCTACTGATAGATGAACGCCCTGAGGAAGTTACAGAAATGCAACGTTCAGTACGTGGTGAAGTTGTAGCATCAACATTTGATGAACCCGCAGCTAGACACGTTCAATTAGCAGAAATTGTAATTGAAAAAGCAAAAAGATTAGTTGAACATAAGCAAGATGTTGTAATTCTGCTAGACTCAATCACAAGATTAGCTCGTGCATACAACACTGTATCACCAGCTTCTGGTCGTGTACTTTCTGGTGGTGTTGAAGCAAACGCCTTACAAAAGCCTAAGAGATTCTTTGGTGCTGCACGTAATACAGCTGAAGGTGGTAGTTTAACAATAATTGCTACAGCTCTTGTAGAAACAGGATCTAAAATGGATGAAGTTATCTTTGAGGAATTCAAAGGTACAGGTAACATGGAGCTTCATCTTGATCGTAAAATTGCTGAGCGTCGTGTTTACCCTGCTATTAGCTTTGATAGATCAGGTACGCGTAGAGAAGAGCTTCTTACATCTCAAGAAGAACTACAAAAACTTTGGGTTCTACGTAAGATTCTTGGCGGTATGGAAGATGTTCAAGCTATGGAATTCTTAACAGAAAAAATGAAAGGCTCTTTAACAAATGAAGAGTTCTTCCAAACTATGAAAAGAGGCGCTATTTAATTCTTTTAAGAACTATAATTTGTTAGATATAATTTTTTCTAAAAAATTATTACTCTTTAATTTAATTCTTAGTTAATTTAAAACTTCTTCATAAAGTTTTATATATTCACTATTGTCTTGGTAACAAAAATAATCTTTGTATCTTTTTCTTGCTCCTATAGATAACTTCTTATATAACTCATTATCTTCATACATTTTAGATATAGCATCTGCAAGCATTTTAGAATTATTAGGCTCGATAACTAAACCAGACACACCATCTAAATTAACATATGAAGTTCCTGTGCCTAACTCAGTTGAAATAATAGGCTTTGATTGCCTCATACCTTCTAATAAAGATATCCCAAATGCCTCACCTCTTGTTATTGAGGGAAGAATTAAAACCTTGGATTTCTCTAATAATTTGTTTTTTTGCTCATCAGAGATTGCACCTAATAAATAGACATTATCAACCTTATCATTCATTATTTCTGTTTTTATTAATTCATATTGCTTACCTTTACCAACTAAAAAAAATTTTACATTTGGTAAAAGTCTTGCAGCATCAATTATTACATTTACTCCTTTATATCCCCTGAACTGTCCAATATATAACACAAAGTCTTGAGGCTGTTCTTTACTAATTTGATTAGGCTTATATCTCTCAATAATATCATGCAATTTATATGGTATTATTGCAATTTTGTTAATATATTTCTTAAATTTAAAATATGGATTATTAAGTGTTATATTAGGTGAAGCCACTATAATTTTAGATGCTTTGGAAAAAACATTTAAACAAATAAAAGAATTCAGTTTTTCAAGTAATTTAGATCCGATTGCATCAGCATGATAACTCATAACCACTTTCTTATTTAAGCCTATTAACAGCATATTTAACAAACCAATAAGAGGCCATGGATAATGATAATGTATAATATTATAATTTTTAGCTATACTTCGAAATTTACATAATGCTTTCAAACTAACAGGTGTTGAATGATAATCGAAACTTATAGGAAACTGATATACTATAGACTTATTAAACCTGACGTTTCTAGGCTTTTTAATACCTTTACATAAACAAAAGACATCTGCTTGAAAATCAGATTGTTCTGAATATGAAGCTAATCGAATAGCCTCTTGAACTCCTCCTACTATCTCTGGATAATAAGTTTTAGTTACATGTAATACTTTAATATTCTGCATATATTTATATCTACTTAATTAGAGACCTGACATACTCATTTAATTCTTCTGCTAGATTAATATTAGCTGCCTCAGAATAACATCTAAGCTCAGGAGCATTGCCAGAAGGTCTCAAATGTAAAACATCCTGATTCTCCAAAGTTATTCTAACACCATCAGTAATATCTATGTTTTCAATACTATTATTACCATTAAAATACTCAGACATTATCTTATCTAGAAGATCTGATTTACCAGCTAATATTGATTTTAAAATCTCCTGGCTTTTTTCAGTTGCAAAATCATCAATCTTACTACTAGCTGTATAGCGCGCAGGTAGATCAAATAACAATTCTGATATAGCTTTATTAGAATCTACTGATAACATAAGTACAGCTAACATTGGTATCACAGCATCCCTAGTAGGTAGTGCCTTTAAAGTAGCGTTTTTAAAACAAACATCTCCAGCTTGTAGAAAACCACCATTCGCTTCATAACCAACCACACCATTATATCCCTCTGAGAGTAACTGATTCATTGCAGCAATTACATATGGAGAACCAATTTTAGTTCTAATAATGTTCTTAAAATAGCCTATCTTTTCAACTATAGTATTACTACTAACTGGAGTCGCTACAGATTGTGCTTGTAGATACCTTGCAGTTAAAACACCTAATACATCACCTTTTAGCCAATTACCATTTTCATCACTAACTAGAGGCCTATCTGCATCACCATCTGTTGAAACTATACTATCGATCTTATACTCACTTGCCCACTGCTTTGCAAGTTTCACATCTTCTTGACGAATTGCTTCAGTATCTACTGATACAAACCTTTCAGAGAATCCCAATAAGATAACTTTAGCTCCTAATTTTTCAAGAATTTCTTTAACTATCTTACGTCCCACAGATGAATGCTCATATAGTCCAATAGTCTTACCTGCTAAACAATTATTAGGGAAGAAATTTATGTATCTGTAAACATACTGTGAATGAGCTTGACTACATATCGTAGGAAGTTCTACTTTTTGTAAAAACATTCCATTATCATCAAAATCAGCATCATTAACTTTTATAACTTGATTGACTATTATTTCTTCATCTTCTTTGAGAACTTCACCGTAAGGAGTATTAAATTTAATACCATTTCTATCTTCTGGGATATGACTGCCAGTAACCATAACTGATGGTATGCGATTAGATATACCATACAGCATGACTGCTGGTGATGGTATCTCACCACAATATTCAGGCTCATAGCCACTATCTATTACAGCGTTAATAACGGCTTTTGTTATTCTAGGACTACTATCACGCAAATCATGCGCTATGGCAACTTTCATACCTTTAGTTATAGAATATTTCTTTTCTAAAAACTGAAGAAAGGCTTTAGTGTATAACCAACAAATTTTGTCAGTCATAGCTGATACAAGACCTCTAACTCCACTAGTACCAAACTTCACACCACTGTTTTTGATTAATTCTGTGACATTAGCTTTTCTCACTATACTCTCCCTATAATATCTATAAATATTTTTTCTAGCTCTTTTGCGGAAGTATCCCAATCAAATTTCTTTATCTGATTAGGTATATTTTCTTGAAATAAATCATAGTTTTTTCTATCTAAAAGCTTTATTAAACCATCATATACGCTATCTATACTATCATGCCTAACTATAACTCCTGCATTACCAACTATCTCTGGCATTGATGAGTTGTCCCCACATAATCCAGGTTTACCAAAAGTCATACCCTCTAATAAAGGTAACCCAAACCCTTCATAGATGGACGGCATCAATACAGCGTAACAACCAGCATACAGTGTAGCTAATGTAAGATTATCAACATAACCATGAATCTTAACATATTCAGAGATGCCTAGATTCTCGATTACTTTTTCTAAATCATTTCTTCCCCAACCCTTGGAGCCTACTATATGTAAATGACAATTTTCTTTTTGAGCAGTTGATAATTTTGCATAGGCTCTAAGTAATAGCGGTAAATTTTTTCTAGGTTCCATAGTTCCTACAAACAAAAAGTATTTATTAATTTCTCTATTTACTTCTACTATTGATCTAATGTAACTTTTATATCTTGACCCAAGATATATAACACTAATAGTATCTTTAGATATATTAAACTCAGACTCAACAGAGAGTTTAGTAGCTATAGAATCTGTCACAACATAGTCAGCTTTCAATATTGATTTAGGAAGCATAAATCTTTCTATAGGATATGATAATTTACTCATAGTATTGGGTGCATACTTATAAACAAGGTCATGCACTGTCAAAACATACTTAATTCCTTTAGGTTTAATAAAAGGTAACCTATGAGCAGGCCCCCAAAAAACATCTATTTTATCTTTTTTGAGTAGACTAGATAACTTATATGCACCCCACAATTGCTTTAAGAATACACTTTTAACTTTAGATTCTCGCAAGACTACCTTACTATCAATAACTTGCTTGTACCTTTCAAGTATTGGTGATGGACTATATAAGTATAAATCAAAATTTTGATCACTAGCTATTCTTGAGACAAGCTCTAATGTATATACACTTATTCCAATCTCGGGCTTAATCAGAATTCTTACATCAATACCTAACCTTAATTTATTTAACCTCATTACCTTCTAGCATCCATCTCAAAGTATTTTCAATAGTATACTTATTTTCTACATTTACAAGCTTATTGAGTTTGCTAGCATCACCCGCTAAAACTCTCACCTCATTCTCACGTACAAAATTAGGATTAATTTTAATCTGTATTCTATGTCCAGTAATATTAGTACATGTATCTACAATTTCTTTAAGAGCATAATATTTTCCAGAACATAAATTTATAACCTCTCCAGGCTTAATATTAAGAAGGCTTACATATAAATCAGCGATATATCTAACATCATTAAACTCTCGCCAAACTTCAATGTTTCCAAGCTCAATCACATCTGCTCTAGCTTTAAAATGTTTAATTATTTTTGGAATTAAAAAATTACCGTCTTGACCAACACCTGTGTAGTTGAATGGTCTAGTTATGGTAATTGGAAGCTTATTTACAAATAATTGTGAAACATATTCCATAGCTATCTTACTAATAGCATAGTCGTTAGCTGGGTTTGGTATAGTCTTTTCATTAAGGCAACCATCTTGAGTATTTCCATAGACATTCGCACTACTAGCTATGATAACGTGTTTAATATCTGGTAGATTTTCAGAAATTACTTCTAACAAATTCCTAGTTCCAATCAAATTTGTAGTATAAAAATCAGAAATATTCCCATGCCCAACAAAAGCTTTAGCAGCTAAATGTATAACATAATCAGGCTTAACCTCAGTTATTGCTTTTTGTAAACTTTGCTTATTATTTAAATCTGCTTTGAAACATTTATGGTTATCACTATTAGAAGATACTAAACCAAAAACAGAAAAGCCTGCTTGTTCTAGAGCTCTAACAATATACTGCCCAGTAAAACCGTTATAGCCTGTTATAAGAACCTTATTTTCCATTAAAATGAAAATCCTTGTTTATTTCTACGAATATCAGCTTTCACCATCATATCACAGAGTGTTTCTAAACTTGTTTTTGGCTCCCATCCCAATATATCCCTAGCTTTCTGTGGATTTCCTATTAAAAGATCAACTTCAGCAGGACGGTAAAATTTAGGATTAATTTTCACTACAACCTTACCTGTTTTAGCGCACTTAGCGATCTCACTCTCTTCAGATCCTTCAAATATAAGCTCTATCTCTGCTGCTTTAAATGCCATTTTTACAAAATCACGAACAGTTTCTGTACGGTTTGTTCCTAAAACAAATGTGTCTGGTTTATCAGCTTGTAGCATTAAGTACATACCCTCAACATAATCTTTAGCATATCCCCAGTCACGCTTAGCGTCTAAATTACCAAGCTCTAAACAATCTAATTTACCGAGTTTAATTTTAGCTACAGAATCTGTAATCTTACGTGTTACAAACTCCTGGCCTCTTAATGGAGACTCATGGTTAAACAAAATACCACTAGTAGCAAAAATATCATAACTCTCACGATAGTTAACGACCATCCAATGTGCATACAATTTAGCAACTCCATATGGACTACGTGGGTAAAAAGGTGTTTTTTCAGTCTGTGGAATTTCTTGAACTAAACCAAACATTTCTGATGTGGATGCTTGATAGAATTTTATTTTAGGATTTACTATCCTAATAGCCTCTAACAAATGAGCGCAGCCTAAACCTGTAATGTGAGCTGTAGCCAATGGTTGGTCAAAAGAAACACCTACAAAGCTTTGTGCCGCTAAATTATATATTTCGTCTGGTTGAATATCTGAAACCATACGAATGCTATTAGATGCATCTGTTAAGTCATATTCAATTAGTTCTAAGTTAGAGTGGTTTTCAATACCTAATTCTTCTATACGCCAAAAATTTACTGAAGCTGTTCTTCGGTAGGTACCATATACTTTATAGCCATTATTTAACAATAACTCTGCTAAATATGCTCCATCTTGACCCGTAATACCTGTTACAATTGCTTTTTTACTCATTTATTAACTCTCCTATTATCTTTTAAAATTATGTCCATTAATTGTTGAGCACTTTGCTCCCATGTTTGCCACGGCATATTATCTGATTTTGGATGTTTATCTTTTTTATATAGCTCTATCCATGATTTAACAGTATTTTGTATAACCATAGGATCAAGTGAATTTTCAAAATAGTATGCATAATCACCAGCGACTTCTCTAAAAACAGGTATATCTCTGGCTATTATTGGAACATTATGTTGTGCAGATTCTATCAAAGGTAATCCAAAACCTTCACCTTCGCTAGCAACAATAAGGCAAGTAGACGCAGCATAAACTTTTTCTAGATACTCATCACTGATACCTTCGAGCCAAAAGAGCTGTTTGTTTAGTTTCTTGTGATTTTTAATACTGTCTTGTATATCCTCCACCCTCCATCCAGACTTTCCTACTATTAAGAGATTCACATCTATGTCACTATCCCATAGAGCAGTAAATGCTTTGAGTGTTTGTTGATGACCTTTTCTAGGTTCTAATGTACCTACCATGAGAAATGTTGGAACTGTTTGAAATAGATTAATGATTGACACTGCATTATTAGGCATACCTTTAGACGGGCTACTATTTTCTATATCTGCACCTAGATGAAAGAAGTCATATTTTATAGGGTTTGGTCTATTTGGACAATTGCTTTCTATCCAATGTCGTGTTTCATCTGATACAGCTTTTGATATACTGATTAAAGTATCTGAAATTTTTGCGATAGTAGTCAACCAATTTTTATGCATATCTGATCCACCATCTGGCCACCATTGCGGATGTAGGATTGGTAAAATATCATACACAACAAATACTATTTTCACCCCAGAGTTTTTCCACTTTGTAAACAAAAGCTGTTGTTCAGCATCTACAACCAAACACACTAAATCTAATCCCAAAAAAACATCATTGTGACATGCTGAAATAATATAGTTATCTCCAAGATTTACAATATCAAAATGCTTCTTCTCATAATCACAAGCTCTTTTATAGTTCCACATGCCATCTTGATGCTCCAAATATACTAGATTGATTTCAAATTCTAGTTCATCTTGATGGAGTTTATAAAGCTCAGAAATGATCGACCTAACTACCCGTTGGATTCCTGTACCATAATCTACCATCCTAAGCTGTGTAATATCTATAAATAATACTCTTTTATTTTTTTGACAAAAATTAGCGTCTATTACTGATGCGAGATGAAACAACTCAGTATCATGTAATTTATCTAAATTGAACTCCACTAATTGACTAATCAAGTGCTCAATTGTATAAGTCGCAGTACTATTTTGTACAGATAAATTTTCTATAGCCTCTATGGCAACTTTCGAACTCCTGTCCCAAGAAAACTTCTGTACTTGAAGTTGATTGTGCTCTTTGAGTCTGCTTTGCAAAACCTCATCTGTTAAAACCTCTGCTATTTTATCTCTTATTGATTCTATAGAATATGGATCAAAAAGTGCTTCTTCACACCCTATAACCTCTGGGATACTTGTAGTATTTGAGCCGATGATCACAGCACCACAATTCATCGCTTCCAATACTGGCAAGCCAAAACCTTCATGAGTAGAAGAAAATACAAAAAGGTCACATAAGCTATAAAAAGCTATCAAATCTTCATCGCTTACATACCCTGTAAGTATCAAATCATCTTTTGCTATTCCCTCATCTTTGGCTAGTTTTAGAAGTCTCTCTCTGTTGACATCATCTACTTTGCTGACTATGACGAGTTGGTATTGTTCTTTGAGTGTATTTGGGAGTTTTGCATAGGCTTTGATAAGATTCTCAAAGTTTTTGCGAATATCAAATCCACCTGGGGCATAGACTATAGTTTTTTTTGTAACACTATATTTTTCATAAAAAGATTGTTTTTCATCATCGATTAAAATTTTATGTGCAAAAACCTCATCGACTGCTGATGATATATTAAATATGTTGTTCTGATCAAAGTCTAAGTATTTTATAGCCTCATCTGAAGCGCTTTGTGAGATTCCTAGCAATAAATCTGCTTTTTTTATCTCTTCTATCTTTCTTGTATAGTGATTTTTATAAGGTTGATTGTGTGCTAAGTATATTTCTTTTTGGATAAAAGGGATGAGATCATAGAGTATCACTGCGACTTTAGTATCCATGTCAATTTTTTTGATACTTGTAACTGCATCATCGACAAATCCTTCAAAAAAACTTGTGATAAGAATAATGTCAGGCTGTAGGTTTAACAAAAATGCTTCTCTAAGCACTTCTGATACCTCACGATTGGTTTCATTGCTATCTTCACACTCTCTTGTAGGGGCTATGGCACCCCACACTCTTATGTTTTCAGATGGCAACAGGTCTTGAAACTCACCTTTTAACTCTTCTATGGTGTGTGGGAAAAGAGCTGAAAGTGCAATGACAATTTCATGGTTACCTCTATTTTTTGCTATTGCTTTTGCCAAAGAGAGTGAATATCTCCCAATCCCTCGGTATCTGCTTTCAGATTGAGATCCTTGTAAATCTATAACTATTCTCATTTTTCACTCTTTATTTTATTTTCTTCTATCGATTTCTTTAATTTCATGTAGATTTCTTGGCCTCTCGGTGATAAATGCGAATGTTGAAGTGTGATTGTGATTGGTTCAATGAAACTATCTCGCATCTCATTTCTAAGCCTGTCTTTAAGCTTCGGAAACCTATTAATCACATTGATAACTCTTGACCTAAGAGCAGGTCTTCTCTCTATATACAGCCTTAAATGCGCTAGAAGAATCTTTATAGTTCTTCTAGTTCTACTTCCTGGTTGAAATAAAACCCATGACAAATCACCCTGTTTGAGATGTTTACAACCTCTCTCAACCACTCTAATAGGCTTAGACACCTTCCAACTAAAGGTTGAAAATATAGCTAACAGTTGATTATGAAAGTGTTGAGCTCTTTGTTCTGCTTGCCCTGCTCTTTGTTCTGCTTGCTCTGCTCTTTGTTCTGCTTGCTCTGCTCTTTGTTCTGCTTGCTCTGCTCTTTGTTCT
>NZ_JAWUZH010000042.1:0-19191 GCF_036281795.1 Francisella sp. 19S2-4 | reverse complement strand
GGCTAAGTTTTTACTAAAAATAGCAAAAATATTCCTATTCATAGAAATTGAAAGATTTATTCAACAGTCTTTTCTATACATATATTAGGTAAGTTTATAAATTATTATTGACTTTTAATAAAACCAGCAAGTAAAAGTAGGTAATGATAATGCAGTTAACTATTGTAGCAGTAAAAGGTAGACTAAAAGATTTCTTAAATAGTTATATAAAAAATCCTATTTCAAATATTTTTTCAAATCATCATCATAATAAAAGAGCTATAAACACAAGAGACTATATAGAAAAGGAGACATCCATCGATACTATTAAGGAAATTATCAATAATGAATATTCTCTTCTAATAAATGGTTATTCAGAACGATTTAATTACTACGCTCGTTTTATTCAAGGTTATATGCCACAAGAGTTAGGCTCTTATGGTGAGCATAAACGTTACTCAGAAAGAATTAGGAACTCTAAGAAAAACTATGAATCATCAGGATATTATAAAGTAATTAAAAACTGTAAAGATTATTTAGATAACTTAAATCTCAATGATCTATATCATAAGCAAAAAAGAAATTCACAGCTTTACAATAGATTTAAAGTTGATAATAGTCTTAGACTTGACTCTTTAGTTACTGATGAAAGTATTTTAGAACATGAAGCAGAAGTTGTAAGTAGCTTAAGGCAGGTATTATCAGGGGAAAGTTTTATTTTATGTGAAAATAACCCTCCTAATATCCTTAATGATGTTATTCCTGGGTCAACATCTCCATATTTCAGAAAGAATTACACATATCTTTTTGTAATTTATTGTGATGAAAATTATGAAAACTTGGAAATGAGAGTTGCTTTGAGTGTGAATCCTGAGGATCCTTATGCCCGAAGAGTCCATTCAACTCTAGCTCATTATGGAGATTTTAATTCCAAAAATCACAAGAATCTTGCAAATGACATAAACATAAATCACAAGTTGAATGTTTTAATGGCTGGTGAGATAAAATTTTTCAAAAGACAAATTATAGTTTCCAATGATAGTGGGCATTTTAAACCCTCGCTAAATCACTTCGAGCAATTCAAAGGCTTTATATATGAAAGATTGAAGAACTATACAAATGAATATGACATTATATTTCAACCCCCAAGATTTCCTAACTAAAAAGAAATGTCTTAGCCATATAGTGTTAAGGTTTTTTGCTACAAGTTCTAAGTAATTTAGGCTCTACTAATAATTTTATATATAATAAAAATATAACTATAAAGATAAGAATACTAAATGTTTGATCGAGAAACACAGAGAGATTACTCTAGAAGGTTTTGCTTAATGAGTTGGAACACATATAAAATAGATTATAAGAATACTTACGTGTTTAACTCATATATTAACCAAGTTCACGCTGAGCATAATGTTGATATCTTTTGTCTTCAGGAGGCTGTCCATCATCATGAAACTAGGTTTCCGTTAGATAGGTATGATATTAATTTTGCTTCAAATATTGTTTTACGCTCACATAACTATGGTGTCGCAACAGTCAGTCATTATCCGGTGATAAAAAATGTCCGCATACTTACAACTCATCGTGAATCAGTTATAAATACCCATAAAGCATCTTTGATTACTCATCTTAATGTACAAGATACAAAGGTTGTTATAGTGAATATTCATGCAATAAATTTTAAAAGCAATAAAGTTTATGAGTATGAATTTGAAAAGATAAAAGAAGTAATAAATCCAACAAAGTATAAACATCCTATAATAATTGCTGGCGATTTTAATTCATGGAATAGAAAAAGAGTTAAGCTTATAAAAGACTTTTGTCGTGAGTTTAACTTTAAAGTAGCTTTTCTTGAAGAAGCTGATTTAATAAAATCTTTTCAGAAAAATCATTTAGATTTTGTCTTATATAGAGGTTTAAAGTTAGACAAAGCATGTGCTTTAGACTGTCAAAAAATATCAGATCATAATCCAATTATTACTAACTTTTCTATTGAGTAGGCTTTTAGCCACCAAAAGACTTTGTTTTATCATTTATAATGTTGTAGCAAAGATCAGTTAACTCAGCAACGGAATATTGTTTAGGATCTATGGCTTTTTCAAAAGACATTCTTGCTATACCTGGCTTAATAAAGTCTCCTTTTTTACGTCCGAAGAAAACTCCAAAATTATGAGCCACAGGTATTATTGGAATATCTGTTACAGTTGCTAGTTTCATAGCTGAACGATGAAATTTAGGATACTCACCAACAGGGACTCTTGTGCCCTCTGGGAAGATAATAATACTAAGTCCTTTATTTTTAACTCTATCTTTACCATCTTCTAGCACTTTCTTAATAGCGGAGAGGCCTTTAGATCTATCTACTCCTATTGCTTCAGCAAAATGGTTAGCCTTACCAAAGACAGGTTTGTCTAAAAGCTCTTGTTTCATTACAAAACAACTTTTACGAATTAAGCCATAAAAAACAAATGTTTCTAACATAGATTGGTGTTTTGAAACATATATGCATGGGTAATCTGGTATATTCTCTTTTCCCTCAATTTTTACGTAGATTTGTAAAAGAACAAATACCCCTAGTCTATAAAGAGATGACCATAACCAACATACAAAAAGCCTAACCTTTAGAGATGCGCCCAAGACACCAACGATATTCATTAAAGTACAACAAAAAGCTAATACAACATTAGCATATATTTTAAAAATATGCATTCTTGCTACTAATAGTAGATGAATAAATTTTTTCATCTTTTTTCCTTAACCTTTGAACTCTTTTGTTTTTTCGGTTATCACTTTGTGACAATAGCTGGTAAGTTGTTTTGAGTCAAATTCATGTGGATCAATTCTCTTACCAAAGTCCATTCTAGCAATACCTGGTTTAATAACTTGCCCCCATTTTTTTGGGAAAAATCTACCAAAATTATGTGCTACAGGTATGATAAAAACATTCGCATCTGAGGCTAATTTCATTGCGGAACGCTGAAATTCAGGATATTCACCAACTTCAACCCTAGTTCCTTCTGGAAATATTACAACATTTACACCATCAGCAAGACTTTGTTTTCCATCAGTAACAACTTTTTTTAGTGACTCTCTTGGCTTCTCTCTATCAATAGCAATACTGCCCAAGTTTTTCATTGCCGGACCAAAGACAGGTGCTTCAAATAGTTCTTGTTTCATTATAAAATGACACTTGCCAACCAAGCCATAGAACATAAAAGTCTCTAACATTGACTGGTGTTTTGAAACGTAGATACAAGGGTAGTCTTTGTCTATATTAACTTTACCTGTAACACGGATATAGACTTGCAAGAATACTAACATACCTATCCAGTAAAGATAAGTCCATACATAGCAGACCGCCATTCTCCAAGATATAGGGAGATTAAAAAAAGCAAAAATATTTATGAGAATGCTACAGCCTCCAATTACAGCAAAAGAGTAAAGCTGAAAAGCAGTCATTCTAATCCACATTAGGACATTCCAAATCTTTTTAAGAAAAGACCTCATTAAATAGTCTCCATACAAATTTTCTTTAAAAAAAATAGTTTTAGTATTTTCTACAGTACCATAAAATGAAGGTACAAATTTATCCTCATTATTATACACTTTTTGAAACTTTCTGCCGATAAAAATAAGATAATAAAAGATAAAAAATACTCAAAGCATTATGATATTTTTATTTTATCCATTATTTTGTGATTAGATTTTAAGTAACTTTTGTAGAAATTTAGAGCTTTAAACTATTTTTCTAAATACTTTAATTTATCAGGTACAGATGCCCAATTATCAGCATCTTCGCAAGGCTCACATTTTTCGACTATATTTGGCCAAGTATTTGCTAATTCTCTATTTAGATCAAGCATTTGCTCTTCATTCTCAGTCAGATCATCACTAGATTTGATAGCTTCAACAGGACACTCAGGCTCACATAGAGCACAATCGATACATTCATCTGGATTGATTACAAGCATATTAGGGCCTTCATAGAAGCAATCTACAGGACAAACTTCTACACAGTCACCATACTTACACTTGATACAATTTTCAGTAACTACAAATGGCATTTTATTAAATCCTTTCGTTTTTTACTTAATAACTTTTAAAGAAAACCCACAAATTATAGCATAGATAAACAAAAGGTAAATATTAATCGTTTTATATCAAGAAGTTAGCTTAATGTTAGAAATATCTATAAACTAGTGATAACATAGCTTTTAGAAACTATATAGAGTTAAATAAAATATGAAAGCAGAATTTGACCCAAGAAAACTTATTGCTGTTACAACGATATCTGTCGCTATTCTTTTTTTTGTGACTTATCTTGTATCTATAGCAGATCATCATAATGTACTATGTAATCCTTTTATATCAGGATGCTCAGATATAACACATGCAGGATTTACATCATATGAAAAGTATATGCTAAAGGCTATCTTAATACCTACAGCAACTCTTATGGCAGTTATTTTCTTTTTTATACAGCAGCTATTAGTACAAATAAGTGATAATAGTAAAGCAGTTATTAAGCAAGGAAAGGTTATATTATTTTTAGCTATTATCGGCTGTATTGGGCTAGTAATAGGGACCTCTGTAATTGATGGGGATAATACACCAATGCAATTTCATTTAAAGAGTGTCGCTATATTTTTTGCTTTAATGACGTTATGCCAAGTTTGGTACACAATCATTGAGTATAAATATACTGATAAGATAAATAAACTTCCTGTAATTTTACGTAGGTTAGCTATATTAGTTACAGCAATAACTATGATTGTATCAATATTTATGGCTCCAACTCATCAGAATCAAAGTATCATTGAGTGGTGGGGCGTCTATGCTCTTATATTCTGGTTCTGGACATTTTCTATTACAAAGAGAGTTTAAAAACTTATCTATATAGCTTTTTTTCATAGCATAGATCATTTATAGTACTTTTATTAAATAGCTATTCTTCTAAGAAGCCGCGGACAATGTCAATTAAATCATTATTTAGTAATTCTAATCTTAATCAGTATATTGATGAGAACTCTGTAAAGTTAAATAAAGTAGCAGAAAAGCTTTTTAATAAAGCTAAAAATGATGAGTTTAGCAATATGCTTAGTTCACCAAATCAGCTTCAGTTAATAAGCTTATTTATAAAGATGATAAATGCTAAAAATATCTTAGAAATAGGTGTTTTTCGAGGATTTTCTACTTTAGTAATGGCACAGGCTTTACCTGAGGGTGGAAAAATAGAAGCTTGTGATATTAGTTATGAATATATTGAGCCATATAAGCAATTTTGGCAAGAGGCAGGGGTTGAGGATAAGATTAACTTAAATATAGCACCAGCATTAGAGAGCTTAGATAGATTTGTACAGCTAGGAAAGAAGTTTGATTTTGCTTATATTGATGCAGATAAAGCAAATTACATAAATTATTATGAGAAAACTTTAAGCTTAATGAACTCTGGAGGAGTTATTGCTATTGATAATGTGCTTTGGTCAGGGAGAGTGGCTGATGGCGAGAATAATGAAGAAAGTACAAAAACTATTCGCCAGTTAAATGAGCTTATTCATAACGATACTAGAGTTGAGGCTTGTATTATCTCTATAGGAGATGGAGTAAATTTAGTAAGAAAGCTATAAGCTACTTTGAAATATGAATGCATTTTTGAGCTTTTTTAGTTGCTTCTATAGCTTGTTCAACACTTTTTCCTTTAGCTAAAATAACACCCATTCTACGTTTGCCATGTATTTCTTTTTTACCAAAAACACGGACATCTATATTGTCTATTTCTAGAGCTTTATCTATGCCAATAATATTTGGATTATCAGATTCTCCCTCAAGGAGCATCGCAGCAGAGGCAGATGGTTGTAGAGTTTCTATTTGTGGAATTGGTAGACCAAGTATTGCACGAAGATGTAGCTCAAACTCATTAATGTTTTGTGATATTAATGTTACCATACCTGTATCATGAGGGCGTGGAGAAACCTCGTTGAAAAAAACATTGTCTCCTTTAATAAATAGTTCAACTCCAAAAATACCATAACCTCCTAAAGCATCAGTGATTTTCTCTGCTATTTGCTGTGATTTTTCTAGAGCTTTTTTAGTCATAGCATGTGGTTGCCAAGAGAAGCGATAATCACCATCTTGTTGGATATGTCCAATAGGATCACAAAAAGATATACCATCTTTATGCCTAACGGTTAAAAGTGTAATTTCATAATCAAAATCAATAAATTGTTCGACAATCACTCCATTAGCATGACCACGTGAGCCACTTTGAGCATACTCCCAAGCTTTTGTTATATTGTTAGAATCTTTTACTATGGACTGCCCTTTACCTGATGAGCTCATTACGGGTTTGATAACAAAAGGTATGCCGATTGATTTTACAGCATCTAGGAACTCTTCTTCAGTATTAGCAAATGCAAATTTAGATGTTGGCAAATTAAGTTCTTGCGCAGCTAAAGCTCTTATGCCCTGGCGATCCATAGTTAGTTTAGTGGCTTTGGCACATGGGATAACATTAAAGCCTCTAGCTTCTAACTTTACTAAAGTATCAGTATTTATGGCCTCTATTTCAGGGACTATATGAGTAGGTGTTTTTTCTAGGATTAGTTTTTCTAGTTCATCGGCATTTAGCATATTTATCACATGACTTTCATGAGCAACTTGCATTGCTGGAGCATTCTTATAGCGATCAACAGCTATCGTATGTATGCCTAATCTTTGAGCAGCTATTATAAATTCTTTACCAAGCTCTCCTGAGCCGAGTAGCATTATTTTCAAATTACTTAATTTATGCATATTTAAATTTCTTGATAAAAAATCATATTTAAATAATACTCTATAATTATGCATATAAAAATCTTCGTATGTCTCTTTTCAAAAAAGTTGTTTTATTCTCAGCCGTTAGCTTAATAACTTTGAGTAGCTACGCTGTAGGACCAGTTAATTATGATGAGAGTAAGGTTCAGCCATATACACTACCTGATGCATTAAAAATGAATGATGGTACAGAAGTTAAAACAGTAAAAGAATGGCAAAAGCGTAGAGAGCAAATAATTCAGCTTTTTAAAGAAAATGTTTATGGAAATGTGCCTAGCAATAACCTGAAACTTACATATAAAGTTATCCAAGAAAATGATCATGCGTTGGGTGATAAAGCTATAGAAAAGCAAGTGGTTGTTTATATCGGAAAAACTAAGGTTAATTTGCTAATGTATTTCCCTAAACAAAACAAAAAAAGTTATCCAATATTCTTAGGTTACAATTTTTGTGGCAATCAAAGTATTACACCTGATCCTAATATTTTAATTAACAAAAATTGGGCTAATCCTGTAACTTGTGCAAAGCCAACAGATCCAAAAGGGACAATAGTTGATGATCACTTTACAGAGAAGGCAAGAGGTTTTAATTCACGTCGATTTGATTTGAATAGTATCATAGATAATGGTTATGGTTTAGTTACCGCATATTATGGAGATATTGCACCAGATAATGCCGAAAAACTTTATACAAATGTTTCAAAAAGCATAAAAGATTATAAAAAATATTCTGCTATTAGCTTATGGGCGTGGGGACTTATAAATATCTCGGATGCTTTAAAACAAGAGCCTCTTGTAAATCAAAAAGAGATAATAGTTTTTGGACATTCAAGGCTAGGTAAAA
Source organism: Francisella sp. 19S2-4 (assembly GCF_036281795.1). Lineage (NCBI taxonomy): Bacteria > Pseudomonadati > Pseudomonadota > Gammaproteobacteria > Thiotrichales > Francisellaceae > Francisella > Francisella sp. 19S2-4. Next base: position 11,556 of record NZ_JAWUZH010000042.1, on the reverse strand, counting down.
CAGCTCTATGGGCAGCAGCTTTAGATCAAAAGTTTGCTATGGTTATATCAAATGATTCAGGTACAGGCGGAGCAAGCTTATCAAGACGTAATTATGGAGAAACTTTATATTCAATAAATACGGAGTTTCCTTATTGGTTCACAAGCAAGTTTAAAGAATATAATAAAGATACAAACGCCTTACCAGTTGATCAACATATGTTATTAGACTTAATAGCACCAAGACCATTATATGTGGCGAGTGCTGAGGATGATCAATGGGCAGATCCAAAAGGAGCATTTTTAGCAACTAAAGCGACTGCTCCTGTATATAAGCTGTATGGAGAAAATGTAAATCTTCCTAAATCACAACCTAAAGTAAATAACCCGGTTATAGGTATTGTTAGTTATCATATAAGAACTGGAGGACATGACTTAACAAATTATGATTGGCAACAATATATAAAAGCTGCAAATTTAAACTTAAAAAATAATTAGAGATATTGCTGAAAATTTTGATTGCATGAGATCAAATATCAAGAATATGCAAAATTTTATTTTACTTAGAAAAAACTATATTGTTATCAGTATTTACATCAACAACTATCTTATCTTCAGCCTTAAACTCTCCATCTAGCAGTTTAAGTGCAAGAGGGTTCTCTAAGTTATTTTGGATAGCTCGTTTAAGTGGTCTAGCACCAAATACAGGGTCAAAACCAGCGTCAGCTAATTTAGCCATAGCTTTAGCAGTTACTTCTAAGCCTATATTTAGATCTCTTAGACGTTTTTCTAAACGCTTAATTTGTATTTTAGCTATTTCAGTTATCATCTCTTTGTTTAGAGGTTCAAACACTATAGCATCATCAACCCTATTTACAAATTCAGGTCTGAAGTGACTAAGTACCATCTCCATTACGGCATCTTTGACTGTGTCATAATCTTGACCTTGCATTTCTTGGATTCTATGTGAGCCAAGATTTGAAGTCATAACTATTACAGTGTTTTTAAAGTCTACTGTTCTACCTTGACCATCTGTTAGTCGCCCATCATCTAATACTTGTAGTAAGATGTTGAACACATCTGCATGAGCTTTCTCAACCTCATCTAGTAAGATTACAGAATAAGGTTTTCTTCTAACATGCTCAGTTAAATAACCACCTTGTTCATAACCAACATATCCTGGAGGAGCTCCGATTAGCCTAGCTACAGAATGCTTCTCCATGAACTCAGACATATCCACTCTAAGCATTGCATCTTTATCATCAAATAAGAATTCTGCTAATGCTTTTGTAAGCTCAGTTTTACCTACACCTGTTGGGCCTAAGAACATAAATGAACCTATAGGTCTATTTGGATCTGATAATCCAGAGCGAGATCTTCTCACAGCATTAGATACTGCTTTTATAGCTTGATCTTGACCAATTACTCTTTTATGTAGGAAGCTTTCCATATTTAGAAGTTTATCTTTCTCTCCTTCCATCATCTTAGATACAGGTATTCCAGTAGCTTTAGAAACTACATCAGCAATCTCATTTTCTGTAACAGATGTTCTTACAAGTTTATTTTCAGAAGGTTCTGCTTCAGTATTTTCAATTTGTTTAATTTGAGCTTCAAGTTCTGGAATTTTGCCGTATTGTAGCTCAGCCATTTTGCTCAAATCACCAGCTCTTTGGTATTTCTCCAGCTCAAACTTAGCTTTCTCAAGCTCTTCTTTTAACTTACTTGTGCCTTGCATCTTAAGCTTTTCAGCCTTCCAAAGCTCCTCGAAGCCTTTATACTCAGATTCTAATCCTTTTATTTCTTCTTCAAGAATTTCTAGACGTTTTTTAGTTGCTTCATCTTTTTCTTTTTTTAGCTGCTCGCGTTGCATTTTTAACTGAATAATTCTACGGTATAAGCTCTCCATTTTTTCAGGTTTAGAGTCTATTTCCATACGGATTTGGCTAGCTGCTTCATCTACTAAATCAATAGCTTTATCAGGAAGTTGCCTATCTGTTATATATCTATGTGATAAGGTAGCCGCACTAACAATAGCAGAGTCTGTTATATTTACACCATGGTGTAGCTCATACCTTTCTTTTAAACCTCTAAGAATAGCAATAGTGTCCTCAACAGTTGGTTCATCAACTAGCACCTTTTGGAATCTTCTTTCAAGTGCAGGATCTTTTTCAACATACTCACGATATTCATCTAAAGTTGTTGCCCCAACACATTTTAGCTCACCACGTGCTAAAGCTGGTTTAAGCATGTTACCAGCATCCATAGAGCCCTCTGCTTTACCTGCTCCAACCATAGTGTGTAATTCATCTATAAATAGAATCACATTACCATCTTGTTTTGCTAGCTCTTTTAGTACAGATTTTAAACGCTCTTCAAAATCTCCTCTAAATTTAGCTCCAGCTAATAATGCACCCATATCTAGAGATAGAACTTTTTTACCTTTTACACCCTCTGGGACTTCATTATTTATTATTCGCTGAGCTAGACCTTCAACAATAGCTGTTTTACCAACACCTGGTTCACCAATTAAAACTGGGTTGTTTTTTGTTCTTCTTTGTAGGACTTGTATAGTTCTACGGATCTCACTATCCCTACCGATAATTGGATCAATTTTACCTTTTTTAGCTAGATCTGTTAGATCTACAGTATATTTGTCTAATGCACCTTTCATATCTTCTTGATTTTGACTACTCACTTTTTCACCTCCGCGATAATCATTGACTGCTTTTGTAAGCTTTTCTTTTGTAATATTAAATTTACTATATAATCCTGTTAAACTTTTATCTTCTAGCGATGCTAATAAAAAGATCTCGCTTGATATAAACTCATCACCATTTTTATTTGCTAAATCTTGCATTCTATGTAATGTAGCTATCAAATCTCTCGATGGAGCTATTTGAGGATTACCTTCTCCAGATAATACTGCAACACCATCAACCATATCATTTACAGCTTTTATAAAGTTTTGCGTATTAACTCCACAAACACTTAATATTGCTATTGCAACACTATCATTTTGTTCCAAGAGAGCTTTTAGCATGTGTGCTGATGTAAACTCAGTTGCTTTTTGTTGGAAAGCATAGGACTGAGCTTCAGCAAGAGCTTCTTGTAACTTTATCGTAAACTTATTTATATCCATTAATTTTTCCCCCTAATGAAATATTATCTGCTATATATCTAAGGACAATTAGATATTTTTCAAGTAATTAAGCAATATTTAAAGTTGCTATGAAAGAATATATTTTGGATTCTTATATTGTTATTATCCTTGCAAACTCAAGAAAATAGCATATTTATGAAATGTATGGTTTTTTTAATAGAAGGGGTCGCTATCTATTTTTCAATAACCCCTTTTTTGTTCGGAAGAAGTATTAAAAAGACTTTTCAAGGAGCTTCTATAACGGCATTGTCTCTAATACTTTGTACTTTTAAGTTTACTCTTTTAGCGATAGTTATAAGTATAGTTTTTGTATTTTATATATCTCGAAAAAATAGTTCAGAAAATTATAAAAAGCTTCTAGAGAAAGCTCGTTATTAAAGAGTAATGGCTTTTATAAAATTGTTTAAGTATTATTGTTTCATTAATTATATATGAAGTATTTTTATGCTAAAAAAATGTCTTTTGTCATTTATCGTTATAGTTCTATTTGGGTATAACTCTTTTGGCAATACTCCCCAAAACATTGTAATTTTTGGAGATAGTCTAAGCGATTCTGGCTATGCAAATAATTTCCATAATATTGATAAGAATTGGCCCGTAATACCAGGAAGTTCAAAAAAAGTTAAGCAATCTACTTATTCTAGTCCTAATAGTAATCATACTGTATGGCCACAATATCTAGAAGTGAGTAATCAAAAGGTATCTTTGCCAAATAATATTTTCACCCCCAAAGAAAATGTAGGTAAGTCTGTAAAACCATTTCTAGATGGTAATAATTATGCAGCTGGTGGAGCAACTACAGTTTGTAAGGGTATTGGGAATGGAAATGATTATACTCCACCACCTATAGGACCATTAAGAACTGGAGAAACCTGTAATACTATAGTTGAGAAATATAACCAGATTGATAGCTATCTAAAACAACATAATAATAAAGAAAAGCCAAACACTATCTATATTATTTGGGGAGGGGCAAATAATGCTTTTTTACAGTTGGGTAACTTTGCAAATAATCAATCAACATTAAAGAAATTCTACTTTTTAGCTAAATATTTAATAACAGGTGAAGTATCTATTCCAAGTGCTGTAAAAGGTATGACTAATGCGGCAAAAGATATTGCATATGACACAGATTATCTAATTAAACATGGAGCAAAGGCAAATAATATATATGTTATCAATTTGCCTGATTTAGGAATAACACCGACAGCAACAGATAATGGCAAAGATTTACATAGTTTTAAAGTATCATTATTTAACTCTTTATCTAAGGTATTTAATAATGAGTTAAAGAAAGATCTTTTACCAAAGGGTATAAACATTATAGATTCTCAACAGTTTTTTAATACAATTGTTAAAAATAAAAAAATAGAAGTAGATAATACAACATATCAATTTTCTAATGTGACACAGTCTGCGTGTGATTTTAATGGACCAAATGCACTTACTTGTATTCCTAAAGATTATATAAGCGGTAAATATGATAACTATCTCTTTGCTGGACAGGTACATCCTAGTAGTTATGCTCATAAGGTTTTAGCTAAATATATAACAAGTAAAATTAGTAAATCTAATATTAATGAAGAATCAGTAAAATAATGCTTGTAGCAAATAGTTAACATCCTTAAAATAGTTACTCTAAATATCTGGAGCCTTTCCGTATGATGACAATATTAGAAAATACCCTTACTGGTTGGAGCAAAAAAGAAGTTGCTTGGCTAGTTAGTTGTATTGTACTGACAATAATCGTAGCTTTTATCAGTGGTAGTGGCTCTTTCATATTAATATTCTCAATTATTAGTATTACTAATTTAATCTTAGCTGCAAAGGGAAAGGTCTTTAATTATGTTTTAGGGCTTATTGGTGCTGTTATGTATGCAGTTATTTCATATCAGAATCATGTATATGGACAGCTACTTTTAGCAGTATTGTTCCTGTGTCCTGTACAGTTTTATGGTTGGTATAATTGGACTAGACCCAAAAACACAACTAAAGAAAAACAAATTAAAATCAAAATGCTGACAAGAACTCATTTTATAAGTATTTTAATTTTTATAGCCGTAGTATCGACTATATATGGGTATTTTGTTTTACATCTATATTTTGGTCAAAATGTTGGTCTAGTTGCAGATGCTATAGTTGAAGTTACTTCAATAGTAGCTTTTATACTAACAGTATTGCTTTATAAAGAGTTCTGGATATTATGGCTAACAGTTGATGTTTTAACTATTTCAATATGGGTTGATGGAATATTAGATTCAGTTATAACAATAGCTATTATTCCTGTAATTATTACAAAACTAGTTGCTCTTATAAATGCTATCTATGGCTATATTAGTTGGCGAAAAATTTATAATCTTCAAAGAAAAGAGCTAAAGCTTAATCGATTTTAGCCCTTGAGTTTTAGAACAGCTAAATTATTATTTTTTGAGCCAAAAATGTAAATATAATTATCTTTTACACTTAGGGTGTATGATTTTTTTATATTCGGAATATCTTTTATTATAGCAACTTGTTTTAAGTTATATGGGTTAGATATATCAATTATACTAAATGCACCAGTATTTCCTTGTTCTAGAGGTAGAAAGGCATAGTTCCCACTGACTCTAACCCTATTAGCTTTAGCTGATTCTATTGAGCATGTATGACTTAGTTCTTTAATATTAGCTGGATCTGTAATATCAAAACTAGCTAGTCTACCACACTTATCACCCCAAAGAGCCATAAAAAGTATGTTAGCATTTTTTGTCGTACTTGGACACATTTGTAGATAATATGATTTTGTTAGAGTTTTTATATGCTTAATATCTTTAGGGTTTGTAATATCAAGGACTTCAATAGAGTTACTAAAAAACCCTCCAACTATGGCATATACATGATTGTCGTATTTCTTAACATATATACCTTCTATACCTTTGACAGTTTTTATAGAATTTATGAATTTGGGTTTGTTGTCTGTTATCTCAATTATTACTAATTTATTTGTAAGAGCTGAGGTTGCTGCAACGTATACTTTTTTATTCTGAGTATATACTTTATCGTGAAGTAAAGAAAATTCACCATTGAAGCCTGGTACTTTATAACCTTTGATAAGTTTGATGTTTTTAGGGTCTGAAGAATCGCTAATATCAAGAGATGTAATTCCACCGCCTCGCATTGTTAAAAACATTACATTAGGATATTTCTTGTATATCCTTGATATGGCCACATAGTTGAAGTTTTTATTATCATGTATGATTTTTACGACTGTGTAATTATTAAGAGAACTTTGAGCGTCTACTTTATTGAATATAAATATAAGGGCTAAAGCTAAGAATATAACTTTTTTCATTTTAATTTAGTTTCTGATTTCATACCTTTGATAAAGTTACTAAGTTGCGTAAGCATCTTATTTTTATCTGATAAATTATTTTGGATTATTTTAACAGTAGCTGAGCCTGAAATCACTCCTGTAGCACCAGCATTTATAGCTTTAGCTACTTGATCTGGAGTTGATATCCCAAAGCCTAGTATTGGTTTAGGAGCTTTATATTCTTCAAGTTTTGCAAGTACTTCTTCAACTGGCATATTTGCAGCAGTTTCAGCACCTGTTACGCCAACTCTTGAAAGTAGATAAGTATAGCCACTACCAAGCTCAGATATTTGTTTTAAAGTTTTTTCATCAGCATCAGGTGGAGCAATAAATATTTGAGATATACCTATTTTTTTAGCGATATCTCGGAACTCTTTAGACTCATGAGCTGGTACATCAGCTATTAATATAGAGTCTACACCTGCATTTAGGCATTTTGTATAGAAATTTTCTATACCATTTGCATATACAAGATTTGCATATAGTAGTAAACCTATTGGGATCTCTGGATATTTATTTCTAATTTTAGCTAAAATCTCAAAACAATCATTCGGTGTTACATTACTATCTAGAGCTCTAATATTCGCTTCTTGTATAGTTGGTCCATCTGCTAGGGGATCAGAAAATGGTATTCCTAGCTCTAAAGCATCAGCACCAGATTGAACTAAGGTATCTATGATTTCAAAAGATAGCTCTTTATTTGGATCCCCAATTGTTACAAAGGGGATAAAAGCTCCTTCATTCCTAGATTTTAACTTATCAAACAAACTATTATAACGATTCATTATTCTACCTCTCCTCTTTGTTTTAAAATATCATGGACTGTGAAGATATCTTTATCTCCTCGCCCCGAGAGGTTAACGACAAGTATTTGTTCTTTATCAGGATTCTCAAAAGCCAGCTTTAGTGCATAAGCAAGAGCATGAGATGACTCTAATGCTGGGATAATTCCTTCTTTTCGGCAAAGGAGTTTAAATGCATCTAGAGCTTCATCATCTGTGGCTGAAACATATTCAGCTCGACCTATTGATTGTAAATGTGCATGCTGAGGTCCAACAGATGGAAAGTCTAAGCCAGCAGATATTGAATATGATTCTTCTATTTGGCCATTTATATCTTGCATCAGAGGAGATTTCATTCCGAAGAAGATTCCTAGTTTACCATGTCTTAAAGGAGCTCCGTGCTCTCCTGTTTCTATACCTTTACCAGCAGGTTCTACACCTATTAGCTGCACATTTTTTTCATCAATAAAATCAGCAAACATGCCAATAGCATTTGAGCCACCGCCGACACAGGCAATTACAGCATCTGGCAGCTTACCTTCTTTAGCTAGAATTTGTTGTTTTGTTTCTTCACCTATCATTTTTTGAAATTCTCTTACAATAGTAGGGAATGGGTGTGGTCCTGCTGCAGTACCAAGTAGATAATGAGCTTTGCTATAGTTTGCTGACCAGTCTCTAAGAGCTTCATTACAGGCATCTTTTAGAGTTGCTGAGCCGCTATGAACTGGTATAACTTCTGCTCCCATTAACTTCATTCTAAAAACATTAGGACTTTGGCGCTCAACATCTTTAGCCCCCATATATACTCTACATTTTAGGTCTAGTAGGGCGCAAGCTAAAGCTGTTGCTACACCATGTTGACCAGCACCTGTTTCAGCGATTATCTCTTTCTTGCCCATTCTTTTAGCAAGTAATGCTTGACCAAGAACTTGATTGGTCTTATGAGCACCACCGTGCAATAGATCTTCACGTTTTAGATACAGTTTAGTTTTTGTGTTTTTAACTATATTTTTAGTTTTTGTAAGGGCTGTTGGACGGCCTGCATACTCTTGCAAAAGTTCTTTAAACTCTTTTTCAAAAGATACATCACTTTGTGCTTTTATAAATTCTTGCTCGAGTTGATCAAGAGCAGGAACAAGTATTTGAGGAACAAACTGACCTCCAAACTCTCCAAAATAAGCATTTAGTTTTGACATTGTAAATTCTTATTAATTAATTTTATTATTTTATATTATCGCTAATATTTTTACTAAAGGCTAGGATAGATGATAGAGTAATATTAAATATTATTTAAGTTTATAAATTGTAGAAAATTTATTATCTAGATAGTCTATATAATGTTTTGCATTTAGGTGTTCACCACACATGTTATATATCACATCATTTGCAGGTTTTAGATTACCAAAAGTGTGAATGTTTTTATTTAGGAATTTAAGAATTAAATCCAGATTATTTTGTTTGATAGCTTGATTAACATCAAACTCTTTATTCATATAGTGAAATATTTGAGAAGCGTAAGCACTACCTAGAGCATAGGTTGGGAAATAGCCAAATAAGCCAGCTGCCCAGTGGACATCCTGTAAGATACCATTAGTATAATCATCAGGTGTAATTCCCAAATACTTTTGATATTTATCATTCCAAAGTTTTGGTAGATCTTTAATAGGAATATCCTTTTCAAATATTTCTTTTTCTATTTCAAAACGCACAAGTATATGTAGAGAGTAAGTTAGCTCATCAGCCTCAACACGAATTAGACTTGGACTAACTTTATTGATAGCGTTATAAAAACTGTCAATATCAACTTTATCAAGGTTTTCAGGGAATATGTTTTGAAGGTCTTTATAGTTTGCTTGCCAAAATGATTTATTTTTACCTACTAGGTTTTCATAGAAACGCGATTGTGATTCATGTATACCTAAACTTACTCCAGTACCAAGGATTGTATCATAAATATTATCTCCAATATTTTGCTCATACATAGCATGACCAGTTTCATGAACTGTACTAAATAGTGATGATGTAAAAAGATCTTTAATATAACGAGTTGTCATCCGTACATCATATTTATTGAAGTTTAGTGTAAAAGGATGAGCACTTTCTTTCAGAATTCCGCTATTAAAATCAAAGCCTAGCTGTTTTGCTATCTTATGAGAATATTTTTTCTGCTTCTCAATATCATATTCTTGATCAATACATGATGTATCTACTTGCTCAGCAGATTTTATTTTTTCTAATAAAGGAACTATTTTCTCTTTTAAACTATTAAAGAAAGGTTCTAACTTAGAGACAGTCATCCCTTCTTCATATTCATCAAGTAATACATCATAAGGGTGTTCTGAATAACCTATTCGTTGAATATATTTCTTCTGATAATCTAGTATCTTTTCTAAAAATGGCTCAAATATTTCAAAGTTATTACTTTGACGAGCCTCTACCCAAATATTTTGTGCTTGAGATAGTATCTTGTTATATTCAACATATTCTTGCTTAGGTATTTTACTAAGCTTATTTTTTTCTTTAGTTGTTAGATATATAATTCTTTTATTGATTTCATCCAGCTGAGAATAGTTTTTATTTAAGTAATCTAAGCAGTTGTCTAATTCATCATTATTGATAGTTTCATAAACTTTTTCACTAAAAAATCCAAGAACTTCTGATGTTGTTTTGATTGAGTTTTTGGGAGTCTCTGTTTCAAGATCCCAATGCATTAAAGATATAGCGTGATTATATTTCTTCTTTTGAGATAGTTTGTTCTGAAGTATCTGTAACTGGTTTTTGATTTCGCTCACTCTTTAGCTTCTCCTGTTGCTTTCTTTCATTAGAGATAGTTCGTCTAAGTAGAGTATCATATATTGGTTTTTGATGGTGAATATATGTCAGCATAGATGCACTAAGGCAAGTTATCATAAGAGGAAGTAATAGCTGGTAGTTCCAAGTCATCTCAATTACTAAAGTAATACCTGTTAAAGGAGCTCCAACTGTAGCAGTAAATAGTGCACTCATCCCAGCAACAGCAAAAACACCTGCTTCAACATTGTACTGTGGGAAAAGCTGATTTACAGCGAGTCCATAAGCAAGTCCAAAAACAGTCCCTAAAGCAATCATCGGCGCAAATATGCCACCTGTGACGCCTGTACCATAAGAAAAGATTACACCAGCAAAACGTATTGCAAACAAAACTAAGAGCATTTTTATAGAAAGATTATAATCAAGAGCATTTGCTATAACTATGTATCCACCACCAACAGCGTTAGGGGCAAAAACAACACCTGTACCAAATACTACACAGACAATTACAACAAGAATCCAATATCTTCTTTTTGATCCATTAGAAAAGTAGTTGGCAACTTTAATTAAAGATTTATTAAAAAGTAGTCCAAAATATCCAAAGACAATTCCCAAAACTACAAAAAGCCATAGAGTATTCTGTGGTACAGAACTAAATGTTTCAACTCTTATCGCAGGAGGGTTTCCCATTATAGCTCTAGTAACAATAGTACTCATAATACATGCGACAATAACGCATTTGATTGCAGATACACTAAATCTAAACTTTCTGTTCATCTCCTCTATTACAAAGACTATTCCAGATAGAGGTGTGTTAAATGCAGCAGCTAGACCAGCACCAGCACCAGCAGATATTACTGCGTTAGCGTATTTTTTAGTTAGCTTAAACTTATCAACAAACACTTGAGCTATAGCTGCAGCCATATGGATAGATGGGCCTTCCTTTCCTAAGCTTAATCCAGAGCCTAGAGAGAAAAGTCCACTAACGAATTTTACAGGTACTACTCTTTTGCGTAACTTTCTACAACCTTTAAGAGTTCCCTCAACTTCTTGGATACCACTTCCACCTGCTTCTGTAGCAAATTTTCTAACGATAAATATTGATATGACCACCATGGTTAGAGTAATTATTATAGAAATTAATACTTTTAATACAATATCGTTACCACAAAGTGAAAAAAGATCTTTTTTATATTTAAATATTAGGTCTAGAAGCAACTGAAAGGCTGTTGCTATTAAACCAATCATGATTCCCACAAGAGCACCAGATAAAACTAGCACCCAAATATGTCTATTATTTGTATAATATCTGTCTAGTACCTTGTTGCTCATTGGGGAATTGGATTTGGTTTAGTTATTGCCACAAATTATACATTTTTAAATTGAATTAAAAAGTAAAACTTTAGTAAAAATTAAAAATAAAGACTGTTGAATTAATATCCCAAATTGTTAGATATATTTTGTAAAATACAGATGTTACAGATATTAGTATTT
>NZ_JAWUZH010000041.1:0-19868 GCF_036281795.1 Francisella sp. 19S2-4 | reverse complement strand
GCTAAGTTTTTACTAAAAATAGCAAAAATATTCCTATTCATAGAAATTGAAAGATTTATTCAACAGTCTTTACTATTCTGTGGCAAGAAAAAAAGGCAAAGGACAACGGTAAAAATTTTGGAGTACAAGTCGCGAAAACTTGGTACTGGTATGATACTTGGCTAAAGGAAGTCAAATCGCACTGCGCAGAGAATGCAAAAAAGTATGGAAAAAACACATAACAAATTGCTAAACAAAATCATCTGCTTACTTATTTTATAAAAATATGTTGATAATATATACAAACAACTACAAATCTAAACTCTTACTAACTATTTCAAAGACATTTTTACTTGGATTTGATGCTTTGATTCTTTCAAGTTCTTTTTTCATCAAAGCCTGTCTAGCACTATCATAACGCTTCCAGCTCATTAGATTACGAGCCATTCTAGCCGCAACTTGATGATTGATTTTATCAAGTTCTAACACTATATCAGCCATAAAAGCATATCCTAAACCATCTTTACGATGATATTGCGAGAAATTAGCGCCAAAACCACCAATAAGCGAGTAAACTTTATTTGGATTTTTAAAATTATATGCTGGATGACTAACTAGAGCTTTAACTATTTCTAAAGCTGATTCATGAGACATCTGAGCTTGAGATAGAAGCCATTTATTTACAACTAAATCCTCATGCTTCCAACTATTATAAAACTCATTAATAGCATTATCACGAACTTGTTTATCATTAGATTTTAATAATGCTGAAAATGCTGTTTGCTGATCTGTCATATTATCAGCACTATCAAATAATTGTTGAGCTAACTCAGTACATTGACTTTGGTCACTAGCATTCATTAGATAACTCAAACATACACTTTTTAGCTTTCTCTTAGCAATTTGCTCAGCTGATAGGCTATATGCTTTATTATCATTACATTCTTGATAGACAGCTAACCAATCATCCTTTAGTTTATCTGCTAATTGATTTAAAACTTTATTACGTGCAGCTACAATATCATCAACCATAATAGTTGACGTTGCTTCAGCAATAGTAGATTCACTAGGTATAAGTAGAGCATCACTAATTAAAGCTTTATCTAACTCTTTATCGTGTAATATTGATTTGAAAGCATTTAAAAATTCATCATTTACATCAGATTTATTTAAAATGATATTAGTAGCAATTTTTTGTAATGAATCCCAACGATTAAAAGCATTATTATCATACTTAACTATATGAAGTAGTTCTTTTTCAGAAATATTTTGCTCAACTTTTACTGGCGCAGAGAAATCTCTAAATAATGAAGCTACAGGCTTTGCAGAAATGCCTTTAAATACATAAGTTTGTTTTTGTTCTTTTAGCTCGATAATTTGCTCATGAATATTTTCACCATTAGGTGTGATAAGACCCATTTTAACAGGTATATGAAGAGCTTGTTTTTCTTTTTGATCGGCTGTTGGTTGAGTAGTTTGCTCTAGTATTAAGCTATAAGTTTGATTTTGAGCATCATAATTCTCACTAACTTTAATATTTGGAGTACCTGATTGAGCATACCATCTTTTAAATAAGCTAAAATCACGATTGTTAGCGTCTGCCATAGCATTCACAAAATCATCACATGTAACAGCTTGACCATCATGTCTTTCAAAATAAAGCTTCATTCCTTTTTGGAAACCTTCTTCACCTAGCAAAGTATGAATCATTCTAATTATTTCAGCACCTTTATTGTAAACAGTTACAGTATAAAAGTTATTCATTTCGATATATGAAGCAGGGCGGATAGGATGAGACATTGGACTAGCATCCTCAGCAAATTGTACATTTCTAATAATACGTACATCATCTATACGTTTAACATCTCTTGAGTTTAAATCAGAAGTAAATTCTTGATCTCTAAATACAGTCAATCCCTCTTTTAAACTTAGCTGAAACCAATCTCTACATGTAACTCTATCTCCTGTCCAGTTATGGAAATATTCATGTCCTACAACACTTTGTATTAATTCAAAGTCTTTATCTGTAGCTGTCTTGTCACTAGCCATAATATATTTTGTGTTAAATATATTTAAACCTTTATTTTCCATTGCTCCAGCATTAAAATCAGGTACAGCAACGATCATAAAAGTATCAAGATCATACTCTAAGTTAAATCTTTCTTCATCCCATTTCATTGAATCTTTAACAGCTTGCATAGCATAATGACATTTATCAATATCTTGTTTAAATGCGTAAATTTCTAAACTAACTTTACGATTTGATTTAGTAGTGAAAGTATCTTTTATACTTGCTAAATCTCCCGCTACAAGTGCAAATAAATAGCATGGTTTTTTGAAAGGATCTTTCCATGTTGCAAAATGTAGAGAGTCTGAAATATCGCCAGTATCAATCTTATCTCCATTAGATAAAATGATAGGATATTTATGTTTATTAGCAATAATTTTAACAGTATAAGAAGACATCACATCTGGTCTATCTAGATAATAGGTTATATTTCTAAACCCTGTTGCTTCACATTGCGTACAAAACACATTTCCAGACTTATATAAACCTTCTAAAGAGGTATTTGCAGATGGATTAATCTCAACAACTGTTTGTAATATAAAGTCATTTGGCACATTATGAATAGTCAATTGGTTATTATTAATACTAAAATCAGCTTCTGATAAATCTTTATCATCTATTTTTATTGATAATAATTTTAAATTAACACCATCTAAGACTAATGTATTGTTTTCGATACTTTCAGGATTTTTAATAAAGTGTAAATCAGCTGTTACAATTGTTTTAGACTCATCAAGATTAAAAGTTAAATTTGTTTTTTCAATAAGATAATTACTTGGTTGATAGTCTTTTAAATACTTAATTTTAGGTTGAGACATAACTAAGCTATAAGTTAATTTTATTTCTCTCTAGAATAGCAGTCACTATATTTAGTTGCAATTATTATGCAACAAGATAGCTATACTTTAATAATGCTTTTTTAGCAATTAATACTCTTATAGTTACAAAAATATTTCTTGAATTTTTATAAGCTGATCTTATATTCAAAAATGGAAGATGAGAAAACAATTTTCATAAGGAGAACAAACATGAGTAAAGAAATAAGATATAATCCATTTGAGTTAAAACACTCTATAAACGATCTTTTTGATAATTTCTTTAGTTTTTCTAAAGGATATCCAGAAGAAAAATACTTGCAGAACATACACCTAGATATCACTGAGGATGACTCTGCCTACAATATTAGCGCAGATCTAGCAGGTGTAGAAGAAAAAGATATAGATATTGAGCTAGATAAAAATAAACTATCTATAAAAGCCAAACGTGAACACTCACATAAAGATAAGAAACATCATGTACAAGAACGTTACTATGGGGAGTATCAGCGTACAATAAACTTACCAGAAAATATAGATAGTGAAAATATAGATGCTAAATATAAAAATGGAGTTTTAAATCTAATCATTCCTAAAAAAGAAAAAGATAATACTTCTAAGAAGATAGCTATAAAATCTTAATAATCTCTGATAATTTCAAAGACTTCTTTTAATTTTTTTTGATCTTTTTGACCTGGTTCAGATTCAACCCCAGAATTAATATCATAAGCAGAACATTTTAATTCTATAGCTTTAGCTATATTTTTAGAATTTAGGCCTCCTGCTAATATTATGTTATTTTTACTATCTATAAGATCCCAATCAAAAGCCTTTCCAGTACCTCCAGATTGGCCATCAACCTGAGCATCTAACAAATGGTAATCAACATTATTCAAGAATTTAGGAATAGTTTTATCTACTCCGTAAGCTTTCCATATCTGACAATTTCTATGTATCTTAGATTTTAAAGTATCTATATACTCTTGATTTTCGTTACCATGTAATTGAATAGCACTTAATTTTAGATTGTAAGAAGCATTTACAACATCCTCAATATTAGCATTAGCAAAAACGCCTACATAATTAAGTTTGACTTTTTTTGTTATAGATTTTGCCATGTCAAAATTTATAAATCTTGGAGATTTTTCAACAAAAATAAATCCTCCATATACAGCTCCTGCATTATAAGCTTTTCGAGCATTTTCTACAGAAGTAAGCCCACATACTTTATTAAAACCATATATTATCTTTCTAACAGCTAGCTCTAAATTACGTTCTCCCATAATAGAACTACCTATAAGAAGGCCATTTACAAACTTTCTAAGCTCTCGTACTTCTTGGTTTTTATAAATTCCTGACTCAGATATAATAATAGTTCCTTTTGGCACTTTAGGAGCTAATACACGAGTAGTATTTAAATCTATAGATAGGTCTCTAAGATTACGATTATTTATACCAATTACTTTTGCTTTTAGATTTATAGCTCTTTGAAGCTCTTCTTCATTACTAGCTTCTGTAAGTATTCCCATACCAAGACGGTTAGCAACTTTAGCTAATTTTTTATATTCATTATCATCTAAAACAGAGAGCATTAATAAAATAGCATCTGCTTTATAATGTCTCGCTAGATATATTTGATATTCATCAATTATAAAATCTTTACAAAGAACAGGTTGCTCAACTTGATTTCTTATAATTTCTAAATTAGCAAAACTGCCCATAAAAAATTCTTCATCTGTTAATACTGATATAGCATTTGCATAATTTTTATATACAGATGCTATTTCATTTAGATCGAACTTTTTACGAATTAAGCCTTTAGAAGGAGAGCCTTTTTTACACTCTAGTATAAATACTGCCTTATCTGAAGTTAATGCGTCATAAAAACTTCTATCTGTTTTAGTAACTTCATCTTTAAAAACATCTAGAGGGAAGAGTCTTTTTTTAGCAAAAAGCCATTTTCTTTTTGCTTCAACAATTTTTGCTAATATAGTTTCCATATTTATTAATCTTTTTATTTAATTTTTAGTGATATTTTAAACGAAAAATATATAAAAGTTTAATTTTTATATTCATAAACTTATTTATATTTTATTAGATATACTCTACATTTATTTCTATAAAATCTTCAATAGGATTATATCTATCAAAGTCTGCTTTATAAGCTCTTTTTCTAGAGCTGTCACTCCAAATTTCTTGCCATTTTTCTATAGCTACATCAGGAAGATCTCCTTCAACTCTGAAAATTTCATGATTACCATCAATAATAACTGAATTTAAACCTGTTGGTACATCAAAACTATCATCTACTTCATAGCCTATCAATAAAGTATATGGAGCAGTATAATCACCTTCATACTCATAATAAACAGATATTATATCTTGTGATAAATTTTGACCATTAAGATACTCTAAAACTTCACTATTAAAGAAAAGCTCCCATGCTTGCTCAAGCAAGTCATCTCTATCATTTGAAACTTTCGTTGATACGCCTACTATTTTCATATTTTCCTACAATTTCCTAAAAATTATTATAATTGACTAGCTTTTATCTAGTCAAACATTCTGTATAGCTAGATGGTATATCAAAAGGTACTATATTACTATATTTCCAGTCTATATTTTTCCATACTTTATTTACTGTTTGATCGCGCTTACAGCCTGTACGATAGTAACAATATCTTTTAGGATTTTTATCATGATAATCTTGATGATATTTTTCAGCTTCATAAAATTTTGTCGATGGCAAAATTTGTGTATATACTTCTTTATTATTTTTACTAAATATTTGTCTTAATTGTTTTGTAACTGCTTCAGCTGTATTTTTTTGACTATTATTTAAATAATAAATTGCAGATTGATACTGCTTACCTTTATCACAAAATTGTCCTTTTGAATCAGTAGGATCTATACGTCGATAAAAATACTCAACAAGCTCTTCATAGCTTATTTTTTTAGGATCATATATAACTTCCACAGATTCTTTATAGTTCGTAGTTCCTGACGATACTATTTCATAATTAGGATTCTTTCGAGATCCTCCATCATATCCAGAAATAACTTTCACAATACCATTATGACTTAATTTAGGATTTTTTTGCATATATTCAAAATCTGATTCTAAACACCAAAAACAACCACCTGCAAAAACAGCTTTATCATATGATACATTGCTATTAGCTGAAAAACCTAAACTGCAAGATAATATAGACAGACTATAGATTATTTTTTTCATTTTCTATTTCCAAAATTTATAACATTCTCTAAAGTTTTAAAACATTTACCAGATTTAATCAACTCTAAAATATATTGCGTATTTTGTTTAAGATCTTTTTTGTCATAAAGTTTCATCATCATCGCTACATTTACTGCTACAGCAGCATTATGAGCCTGTTTACCTTTACCTAAAAGTATTTGTTTTATAATTTCTTTATTCTGTTCTGGTGTACCACCTTCAATATCTTTAATATTAAAAATATCTATTCCAAAATCTCGTGGAGAAACTATATATTCTTTAATTTCATTATTTTTCACCTCTGCTACTATAGTATCTCCATGAATAGCTACTTCATCTAATCCATTTCCATGCACTATAACAGCTCTTTCTATCCCTAATTCAATCAAAGTTTTTGCTATTGGCAAAATTAGATCTTTTGAGTAAACACCTATAACAATTTTATTAGGTCTTGCAGGATTTATTAAAGGTCCAATAATATTAAAAATAGTTCTAGTTTTGAGTATAGATCTTGCTTCTTTTACATATTTAAAACCATCATTATAAAAAGGCGCAAATAAAAAACCTATATTATTTATATCTATACATTCTTTTGTTTTTTCTGGCGAAAACTCTATATTTACACCAAAAGATTCCAAAAGATCAAAAGATCCTGATTTACTTGATGCACTTCTACTACCATGCTTAGCTACTTTATAACCAGCTGCTGCTGCAACTATAGCTGCTGTTGTAGATATATTTATAGTATTAAAACCATCACCTCCTGTACCTACAACATCTATTAAATCTCCTTCCATTTTTGGAAATTTTTTTGCATTATCTAGCAAAACTTTTACTGCTGCTGATATATCTAGTGGAGTCTCTTTTTTTAATTTAAGTGCTATTAATATACTAGTCTGTAAAGCTAACTCTATTTCTCCTTTAATAAAAGATTTAAATAACTGATAACTCTCTTGATAATCTAAATCTTCTAAATTATATAATTTATCAACTATTTTTCTTAAATCACTCATTACTAATCCATTTAACTACATTATCTAAAAGTTTTGAACCATGTATAGTCATTATAGACTCAGGATGAAATTGTAGACCACAAACTTTATTTTTATCATCTATCACAGCCATAACTAAATCATTAACTTCAGCTATAGTCTCTAATCCTGTAGGTACTTTTATTGCTACTAATGAATGATATCTTGCTACTGTTAATGGAGATTTTAAACCTTTAAATATAGCATGATTATTATGTTTTACTCTAGCTATCTTACCATGTACTATTTCATTAGCATGAGAAACTATTCCACCATAAGCCTCTATTATTGCTTGATGTCCTAAACAAATTCCTATTATTGGTATTTTACCTTTTATTATAGATATCAAATCAACAATACATCCTGCATTAGCTGGATTACCAGGACCTGGAGATATAACTACTATTGGATTTTCTGTTGAATTAATTTTATCAAGTAATACTTCTAAATATAAATTATTTCTATATACCTCAACATTATTTCCCAAAATTTTAAACTCATCAACTAAGTTATAAGAAAAAGAATCAAAATTATCTATAAATATAATATTTGCCATCAGTTATACTCCATGTACATTTTTAATTGCCGATATTACAGCTTGCGCTTTTGTTCTAGTTTCATCAGCTTCTGCTATAGGTACAGAATCTAAAACTACACCAGCTCCAGCTTGAATTTCAGCAATTTCATTTTCAACATAAGCAGAACGAATAACTATACAACTATCTAAATCACCATACCCATTTAAATAACCTACAGCTCCACCATAACCCCCTCTTGTTTGCTTTTCAACTTCAGATATTAATTGCATAGCTTTTATTTTTGGAGCTCCTGTAAGTGTTCCCATATTCATAGATGCTTGATATGCATGAAGAGCATCTAAATCATCTGCAAGTTGGCCAACAACTCTTGATACTAAATGCATCACATGACTATATCTATCAACTTTCAAAAGATCAGCTAAATATCTAGTCCCTGTTTTTGATATTCTTGCTACATCATTTCTAGCTAAATCTACCAACATCATATGTTCTGCATTTTCTTTTGTATCCAATCTAAGTTCTAATTCTATTCTACTATCTAAATCGTAATTAATACTTCCATCAGGATTTTTGGCACGTCTACGTGTACCTGCTATAGGATATATTTCTACTTGATTAGTATTTTTTTGATATTTTAAAGCACTTTCTGGTGATGCTCCAAAAAGTATAAAATCTTCATCTTGCATATAAAACATATATGGACTTGGATTTGTACGCTTAAGCTCTTTATAAACTTCTAAAGAATTTTGACATGGCAAAAAGAAACTTCTTGAAGGTACAACCTGAAATATATCTCCATTAATAATATGAGATTTTAATTTATCGACAATACTACAAAATTCCTTATCATTTATTGATTCTTTTACTTCTAGATTATCGAATTTTTCAATTTTTATATTAATATCTTTATTTATATTATCTTGAATATATTTAATATTAATATCTAATTCATTAGCATTATTAGAATTAAAATTATTAGTTTGGATATAAGTTTCTTTCCTTTGATGATCACTAACCATAATAGTATCAGCTAAATAAAACACAAAATCAGGACATTTGTTTTTGCGATTAACATCACCTATATTCTCAAAACCACCAACTACATCATATGCAAATAATCCTGCTAAAAATATACTAAACTCATTAGTTATTACAAAACTTTCTTTTATTAATCTTAAAGCATCAAATACAGATTCTTTTTTAAGGTTTTCATGTTCATTAAGATTATTATCTTTTTTAATATCAAAATTTAAAACTAATTCATTATTATTATAATTAACTTGTATAGTATTTTTTACTCTATCTTTTATAGTATTTAAAGCGGCTTCACCATTTTTAGATAAATACTTTATAAAAACTTTATTTTTTATACAAGAAACTCTTAAAGCACTATTTAATACTAAAATACTTTTTAATTTATCTTTTGTATCTATCTCTGCAGATTCCAATAAAATAGTATTTTTTTTATCTATACATAAATTAGCAAAACATCTATTTAGATCTTCTTGATAATCTATTTTATAAATATTTGAAACTAAAAATCCTTTTTTATTTTCTTCTATAGATATTTTTGTATCTAACATTATTAATTACCTTTTAGTTTTTAATATTATTTTCCAAATATTTCTTTTATTTTTTTAGAGCATTCTTTTAAAGCATTAGAACATCTTGTCACTGTACAAATGCTAATTTTTAAACTCTTAGCTATTTCTCTTTGTGATTTATCTTTATTTATAAGCTCTTTTGTTAATAATACTCTTTTATTTAATTGTTCTACTTCTTCTTTAGTTAAGAAAAAATTACATATAATTTCTATATCTTTTGGATTATTATTTTGAGCAAGAACGTCCATTAATTGCTTCCAACCACTGTCTGGTGATGTCATAAAAATAAAAATTTAATATTTTGTAATTATGTAATGTTACACAGATACAAAACAAACATCAAGAATTAAAATACTAATTCACTTTATTTATATTATTTATAAAAAATTTTTTATCATTTAAGCTTCACTATGATAAATTTTAATGAGTTTGTATATATAGATATAAAATTTTCTAAAAAACTCCATATAAAGCTTTTATAGCTTAATGATGAGCATTCATTATATTAAATAGATTTTTTTAAAATGAAAATAAAAATTAAGGTCTAAATCGTATCAGAAGTAAAAAGGGGAAAACTGAGTTTTAAGAAATAGACCTTAATGAGAATATGGCGGAATGGACGGGACTCGAACCCGCGACCCCCTGCGTGACAGGCAGGTATTCTAACCAAACTGAACTACCACTCCGTTTTATGGTGCCGACTGCCGGAATCGAACTGGCGACCTACTGATTACAAGTCAGTTGCTCTACCTATTGAGCTAAGTCGGCGACTATGAGTTAGTATTATATATCCTTTTGTAATACTGTCAATAATATTTTTGCATTTTTTATTAATTTAGTGGAATTATGTCATATTGATTATAGATATGATTACTCTCAGCTTTTAAATGGATATTTTTTTGTATATCTAACTCCAATTCTGCAAGCCAAATAGATTCTTCTTTTTCTATATAATCAATTATTTTTTTTGAAGAAATTAATAAAAAATTATTATAATTTGGGTAATTTCTAGCTTCAGACTTTATTTCTCTAAAAATATCATAACAAATAGTCTGTAATGTTTTAACACTTCCTTTACCATGACAATGATCACAAGGTTCGCATAAAGTCCTCGCTAAGCTCTCATGAACCCTTTTACGTGTCATTTCAACCAATCCTAGCTCTGATATATCACTTACACTAGTCCTAGCCTTATCAAGCTCTAATTCTTTCTTCAAGGCCTCTAAAACTTGATTCTTATTTGATTGATCCATCATATCTATAAAATCAATTATTATAATGCCACCTAAATTTCTTAGTCTTAATTGTCTTGCTAACTCTTTTGTAGCTTCTAAATTTGTTTTAAATATGGTTTCTTCAAGATTTTTTGTACCTATAAATCCTCCAGTATTTACATCTATAGTTATCATAGCTTCTGTTTGTTCTATTATTAGATAACCTCCAGATTTTAAATAAACTCTCTTATCTAAGGCTTTATTTATTTCATTATCTATATCAAATTCTTCAAATATATTATATTTTTGATAAAGTTCTATTTTATCTCTTAGACCAGGAATATATCTATCAGCAAATTGACAAATTTCCTTATAAGAATCTATATTATCTACAAGAATTTTATTAGGATTATCATTAGCAAATATATTTATTGTCTTTATTATTAAACTAAAATCTTCATAAACAACACCTGGTTTTAAAATAGTACTAGAAATATCTAAAATATCTTGCCATAAAGTATTTAAAAATTTTATATCACTTTCTAATTCTTCAAAACTTGCTCCTTCAGCAGCTGTCCGTAAAATATATCCACGAGGATTTTCACTTTGTGTTATTTTTTGAATAGAATCTAATAATCTTTGTTTTTCTTCTTCTTTATTAATTTTTAATGATATTCCTATATGATCTAAATCAGGTAAAAAAACTAAAAATCTTGAAGAAACTGATAAATGAGAAGTTAATTTGACTCCTTTATTACCTATACTTTCTTTTACTACTTGTACTAAAACTTCTTGTCCTTCACGCAACCACTTATTAATATCTTCTGTGTTTAATTTTTTTAATTTAAAGTTTTCATCTGTTTCACTATAATCTCTTTCTAAAGGAATAACTTCAGATAAGTGTAAGAATCCTGCTTTTTCTAAACCTATATCTACAAAAGCAGCTTGCATTCCAGGTAATACTCTTATTATTTTACCTTTATATATATTTCCAACAATTCTTTTTTGATTATCTCGTTCTATTAATATTTCTTTTAAAATATTATTTTCTTTTACTGCTATTCTTTGTTCGTACTTATTAATATTTAGAAAAATTTCTGTATTTAAAGACATTTAGAAAATATTTTGAATTTTATTAACATTTATTATAAACAAAAAAAATTTTTTTTATATTTTTCCTTATTTTTTCTTTTATCTATTTATATAAAGTATTTATTTCTTTTTTTATATTATTATTTATTATGTAAGTTAAAACTTGTTGATAACTTGATGAAAGCTATATAATAAAAGCTTTTTTAGTAGATAGGAAAACATGTATAAGGATGTTTAAAGGAGATAAAGTTAATATGGATAGAAATGTGGATAAAAAACAACCAGAATTATCAACAAAAATATCAACATATTTGTGAATAACTTAATAAACAAAAGGTTGAACAAAAAATAAACAAATTAATTAACAGAATTATCCACAACCTAATTTTTTTATGATTGCTTCTTCAGCACTATTGCAATACAATCTTACACATTCAGTTACTATTTGCTTTTTATAAATATCTAACCCTTTATTTATAAGGTTTTTGGATACAATATTGTTATGACTACATGGAATAAATGTTTAAAAAAAATAAAAAAAAGCCTTTCTACGTTTGAATATAAAACGTGGATAAAGCCTATCTATGTAGACCAAAATAGTAACTTATTCACAATTTATTGTAATAATGAATATTTTAAAAAACATATAAAATCTAAGTATGGAAATCTTATTTTATCAACAATTCAAGAGTTTCATGGTAATGATTTATTAATAGAATATTCTAATAAAAAGTTTTCAGGTGAAAAAAATTTAGAAGCTGTTTCTGCTGGTCCACAAGCTAATTTTTTCAACAAAACAAATATTGAAGTTAAAGATGATGATGCAGATGAGTTAAATGAAGTTAAAGAAGTAAAAAAAACTCAGAAAAAGACTGCTAAATCATCATCGCAAGAGTTATTTGGTTTTGATGAAGCTATGCTTATTACAGCAAAAGATGATGAACAATATTCTTTTGGTTTACCATTAAAAGAAAAATATGTTTTTGATAATTTTGTTGTTGGAGATGCAAATAAGATAGCTAGAGCTGCTGCTATGCAAGTTTCTATAAATCCTGGTAAACTGCATAATCCTTTATTTATTTATGGTGGAAGTGGCTTAGGTAAAACTCACTTGATGCAAGCAATTGGTAATCATGCAAGAGATGTTAACCCAAATGCTAGAATTATTTATACAAACTCAGAACAGTTTATTAAAGATTATGTAAATTCGATTCGCCTACAAGATCAAGATGAATTTCAAAGAGTCTACAGATCTGCAGATATACTTTTGATAGATGATATTCAGTTTATCGCAGGTAAAGAAGGTACAGCTCAAGAGTTTTTCCATACATTTAATGCATTATATGAAAGTGGTAAGCAGATAATCTTAACTAGTGATAAATATCCAAATGAAATAGAAGGTCTAGAAGAAAGATTAGTATCTCGATTTGGATATGGTTTGACAGTTTCTGTAGATATGCCAGATTTAGAAACTAGAATAGCTATTTTGCTTAAAAAAGCTCATGATTTAGGTCAAAAATTACCTAATGAGACGGCTGTTTTTATAGCTGAAAATGTTAGAACTAATGTAAGAGAGCTTGAAGGGGCTTTAAATAGAGTTTTAACAACTTCTAAATTTAATCATAAAGATCCTACTGTAGAAGTAGCTCAATCTTGCTTAAGAGATGTTATAAAAATCCAAGAAAAAAAGGTAAAAATAGATAATATCCAGAAAGTAGTAGCGGATTTTTATAGAATTAGAGTAAAAGATTTAACTTCTAATCAAAGAAGTAGAAATATAGCTAGACCAAGACAAATAGCAATGAGTTTAGCAAGAGAGTTAACATCACATAGCTTACCAGAAATTGGTAATGCTTTTGGTGGTAGAGATCATACTACTGTGATGCATGCTGTTAAAGCAATAACTAAATTAAGACAAAGCAATACATCTATATCGGATGATTATGAGTTGCTTTTAGATAAAATTTCTCGTTAAATATATATATGATTCATAGGGGTTTTTAAAAAATGAATTTTGTACTAAATAGAGATGACTTACTAAAGCCTTTGCAATCTATGCTATCTGTGGCTAATAGCAAAAGTACAATGCCTTTATTATCTTGTATCTTATTTGATATAAGTAATAATAATTTGAAAATTACAGCTTCAGACTTAGATACAGAGATATCTTGTAATATAACTGTTAGTTGTAATGAAACGGTTAAATTAGCATTAAATGCTGACAAAATTTATAATATAGTTAGAAGTCTTAATGATAATTCTATGATTGATTTTAGAATTATAGATAATAAAGTAACGATTATTTCTAATAATAGTACTTTTAATCTTATTTCATTAAATGCTGATAATTATCCGCTTATTGATAATAATATAAGTGAACAAGCAAGCTTTGATATATCTCAACAAGATTTTCATCATATAATTTCAAAAGTAGATTTTTCTATGGCGAATGATGATACTAGATATTTCCTTAATGGTATGTTTTGGGAAATTAATGCAAATCTTTTAAGAGCTGTATCTACAGATGGACATAGAATGTCAATTACAGAAGCTATAATAGATAGTAAGGTTCTTGATAGTGCTAGCCAATCAATTATCCCAAGAAAAGCTATATTAGAGCTTAAAAAAATTGTTGGTAAATCTGAAGAAACTATAAAAATTTGCCTTGGAAAAAATTACCTTAAAGCAGAATTTGGTAGTTATGCTTTTATATCAAAACTTATAGATGGGCGTTATCCTGATTATCAAAAAGTAATTCCTAAAAATAATACTAAGCTTTTAGCCGTTGATAAATATGTTTTGAAAAACTCTCTATTAAGAACATCTATTCTTGCTAATGATAAATATAAAGGTGTACGTTTAAATATATCCCAAGGACAAGTACTTTTATCAGCTAATAACCCTGATAATGAAAAAGCAGAAGATAAAGTTGCAGTTCAATATAATGATAATGCTATGGAAATCTGTTTTAACTATAAGTATTTGCTAGACATAATTAATGTAATTAGTGAAGAAACAATGAATATTTATCTTGATAATCCTAACATGAGTGCTTTAGTTAAAGATGAAAAAGATAATAGTTTATTTATTATCATGCCAATGAAAATCTAATCAATTATCTAATATAATTTACTATAAAAAGAACATAAAAATTCTAAGAAAAATTTCTTTCTGATATATTTTTAGGTATAAATAGTAAGGCAATAAAAAAAGGTATGCATAAAAACATTATGTAGAACCCAGGAATTAAATAATTTCCTGTAGTAGTAATTAATAGTGTCATAAGAAAAGCAGCAGTTCCTCCAAATAAAGAAACACTTATATTGAATCCTAGTCCAAAGCCAGTATTTCTATTTCTAACAGGAAATAAACCTGCTGTATTTGCAAATATTGGACCAATTACTGCACCACTTATAATAGCAAGATAAAAAATAGCTATAGAAACGAGATGATGATATTTTATAATAGTTTGATATATTGGTAAAACAGTTATAAACAATACTATAGAAGCATATATTAAAACTTTTTTGCCTCCAACCTTATCAGCTATATATCCAAATAAAATCGAAGAAAACATTAAAATTATTATACTAATTGTGCAAATTAATAAAATATGCTTAAAGTCATAGTGTAAGTAATGACTTGCATATGTAGGCATATATGAAATACCCATAAAAACTAAAACAGCTACTAAAGAAGAAAGAAAAAAAGTAATAATAATATTATGCCATTCATATTTAATAGCATCGCTAATAGGGTTTTTAACAATAGCTTTTTTTGTTTTAAGTTCTAGAAAATCTTGAGTTTCAGATGATTTATATCTGATATATAGTCCAGAGAGTATAATTATAAATCCAAAAATAAAAGGAATTCTCCAACCCCAATCTAATATTTCGGAATTGCTTAATAATTTAAATAAACAATAACTAATACTACTAGCTAATAAAAGAGCAAAAAAGGAAGAGCTGATAAGTAGAGCTCCAGAAATATTTTGTTTATTTTTATTTGAGCTTTCTAAAATAAATGCAGCCGCACCACCAATTTCTCCACCAACAGCAAACCCTTGTAATATTCTTATAATCATAAGAAATATAGGAGCATATATACCTATAGAGGCATAGGTGGGAAGAAAAGTCATAAGTAGGGTTGGTACCCCCATAAGTAGTAAAGAATAGAACAGTATTTTTTTTCTGCCATATTTATCACTAAAATAACCAAAAAATAAAGCACCTAAGGGCCTAATAAAAAAACCTAAAGCAAATGCTAAATACGTATAAAGCAAAGCTAAGAAATATTCTTCTTGAGGTAAAAATAATTTAGCAATAACGGGAGCAGCAAACATACCATACATATAAAACTCATACCAATCCGCAATATTTCCAGCTAATGCAGGTAATATATTTTTTTTAAAATTTCCATTAATCATAAAAATCTCTTCAAAATTATTCAAAAAATTTAATTTTAAATTAAATTGTATCATTAGTGTTTTTCAATTTACTAAATGTTATAACACTTTCTTAAATTATTATTCACATATTTATAAATTTCTTTAGAGTGAAAATATTGATTATTTATTATTGTTTGAGACATAATATAGCTATTTTAAAAATGAATATTTTATCAAAAATATGAAAAACACAAAAAAACCTAGTTTATTTACAGCTATAGCATTAAGTGTAGGAACCATGGTAGGAAGTGGTTGGTTATATGCATCATATTATGCATCTCAAGCCGCTGGAGCAGCATCTATATTTTCATGGATTATTGGAGCTTTTATAGTCCTTTTAATGGCTTTTTTATTATCAGAACTTGCTGTTAAATATCAAACAAATGGATTATTTACTCAGTTAATAACGCTATCACACAATCAACATTTTGGTTTTGTAACAGGCTTATCAAATTGGATGTTAGGGCTTATTATTGTACCATCAGAGGCTATGGCTACGACACAATATATTTCTTCTATATATAAGCGAATTACTCCTTATGTTTTTAATGATGGACAGTTGTCTTTTTTAGGTGTTTTAGTTGTTGTTTTATTTATGTTGATATATACATTGATAAATTATTGGGGAATAAAATCACTATCAAAAATAAATAATTCTTTAACTTCTTTAAAAATTATTATACCTATAGCTACATCTATAATAATTATGTTTGCAGCTTTTCACTCAAGTAACTTTGATGGAGCTAACGTTAGTTTTATGCCTAAAGGTATTGGTAGTGTTTTTAATGCTATTGTTACTTGTGGTATTTTTTATTCATTCTTTGGATTTCAGATGGCCGCTAGTTTTTCAGCTGAGTTAGAAAACCCAAAAAGAAATATACCAATAGCTTTAGTTGGAAGTGTATTAATAGTATTAATTATATATCTTTTATTACAAATATCTTTTATAGGAGGTGTTCCTGAAAAAATGCTTTCTAATGGTTGGGAAGGTTTAAATTTTGAATCTCCTTTGGCTCAACTAGCAGGAATATTAGGAATAAATGCTTTAGCTATAGTATTGTATGCAGATGCTTTAATAAGTCCATCAGGAACTGGTATCGTATATCTAGGTGGTAGTGCGCGTATGCTTAATGAAATGTCAAAAGCAAAGCAAATGCCAGAGTATTTTGCTAGAGTTTCAAAAGGTGTAAATATTTCTCGTACATCATTAGTATTTACATTTATATGCTCTATAATTTTGATATTTTTCTTTAGAAACTGGCAAATGATAGCATCCTTAACAACTACTTTTATCTTAGTTTCTTGTATTGCTTTGCCCATTGCTTATGTAAAAATTAAAAGTAATAAAGATGATCCTTTACCATTAAACTATATACCTTTTCCTAAGGTTGTAGCTTTTATTGTATATATGGTTTTAACATATTTATTAATGATAGCAGGCATCCTTAATTTAGCTGTAGCTTTGATATTGCATATAGTATTTTTCTTAATTTATGCATATGTAGGTAATAAAGGAAATATATCTAATATTATAAAAGCTTTCGCTTCATCATGGGTTATATTCGCATATTTAGTTGTAGAATTAATATTTGGTTTCATCTATGAAAATATAACATCTTATGGTTTATTTACCCTAATTTTTATAATAATATCTGCTATTTTATATATATTACTAATAAATCAAAAAGACTATTGTAATGAGTAAATAGTCATTTAACTATAATATAATCTATTAAAAAAAATTTATCCTGTTAGAATTTATTGTATGTAGAATAGTAGTTTTTATATATGAATCATATTCTATTTTCTTATTGTTTAGATGGTAAAGGTGGTGCGACACGACTAGATATACAAAACAATATAAATCAAATAGATAATACTAATCAGAAAATCATTTGGACACATCTAGATGCTAAAAACCCACAAACTAAAGAGTGGTTAAATCAAGAGTTAGATTCTTTAGATCCTTTTATTTCAGATGCTTTAATAGCTGAAGAAACAAGACCAAGATTTATACAAATAAATGATGGTATGCTAATAATTTTAAGAGGTATGAATCCTAATAAAGAAGCTAATCCCGAAGATATGATTTCAATAAGATTATGGATAGACAAAACGCGTATAATTAGTACACGTTTTAGATCTTTAAATTTGTTTAATGATATTAAGAAAAGTTTTAAGGATAATACAGGACCTAAAAATTCTGCTGATTTTATAACAACATTAATAGCTAAGCTTTCTAATCGTATGGAACCTGTGTTATCAGATCTTGATGATAAGCTGATAGATATAGAAGAACAAACAATAGAATCAACAGATAATGATTTAAGAGAATCAATCATTGCATTGCGTAAACAAACAATAGTTTTTAGAAGATATTTAGTTCCTCAGAGAGACGTGATAGAGCAGTTACGTTTAAGTAGCTTAAGTTGGTTAACAAACTCTCATAAACGTTATTTAGTAGAAATATATAACTTTGTGGTGCGATATATAGAAGATCTTGAGGAGGCTCGAGATCGTTTACAAGTTGTAAAGGATGAGATAAGCAATACTCTAAGTGATAAGCTTAATAAAAAAATGTATTTTCTATCTATTATTGCAGCTATATTTTTACCTCTAAGTTTCCTTACTGGGTTGTTAGGTATAAATGTTGCGGGAATACCAGGCTCGCAAAATGCTTATGCTTTTTGGATATTTTTAGCTATTTTATTAGCTATTGTAATATTTCAGTTATATCTATTTAAAAAATTAAAATGGCTTTGATGTATAAAGATCTTATTATTCTTGACAGTTATAATTCCCAAAATTATCTTTAGTGCAATGACGGCCACAAACTATATTATTATAGTTATCGACATGGCAAGAATCTTTCTTATAAGAAGCACATTTAACTTCGAAACCATTAGATACACAGCCATAACCACATGTAGCCCCTACGCCAAATTTTGCTATACATTGCATATTTTTTTTAGGTGCACATGCACCTGTTAGACCACCATCTGTGGCACAATGATAACCACACTTTTTTTCAGTTCCTACATTAATACATTCCCATTTACCTTTATGTTTATGGTGATGATGATGGTAATCATCAACAAAAGAGGTTGTATTAGCTGAGTAGTCTTCTGAGGCTGATAATTGATATCCAGCTGAATCACAGGCATACAGCATAGTTATCATAGTAATAATAAGTATCTTCTGGAATAAACGTTTCATACTATAGAATTGTATATATTAAATAATAGAATTTCCGTATCATAACATAAAAATTCTATTAGATTGATTTTTTATACCAAATCAAAATTAGAGTATTATTTTCTTTATAAATTTGACAAACTTATCAAAAAATTAATTATTAAAATGTAAATAGGCTTGAAAAAACTAAGGCTTAATAACCTTTATATTAAATTCCTTTCTTATCTCCTTAATAGGGACATTTAAGTATCTATCATAGTTATACCAATCCCATTTTTTAGACATTCTATAAGCTTTTAATGCTGCTAATAGACATACAGGTATATATTTTAGCATTACTAAATAGACTACAAATTTATACTTATATTTTTTAAGATAGCTATTTATAACAGTTTTATAATCGACAAATTTAAAAAATTCTTTATAGCCCTTTAAGGTGACATTAGAGCCAATTAGCGTCCATGTATCATTTATAGCTTCTCCTCTAATTTCAAAAGGAACGGTACCAAATAATATATGTGTAATATCATGGTTTTTGAACCATTTACTAGCTTCATCATGACCATCATTAGAAGACTGTTGAATTAATATCCCAAATTGTTAGATATATTTTGTAAAATACAGATGTTACAGATATTAGTATTTTAAT
>NZ_JAWUZH010000040.1:0-20731 GCF_036281795.1 Francisella sp. 19S2-4 | reverse complement strand
AAAATACTAATATCTGTAACATCTGTATTTTACAAAATATATCTAACAATTTGGGATATTAATTCAACAGTCTTTAGTTGATTTAGTAACAACTGATTACCATGAACTAGCAAAAAAAGCCAAAGATGCTGGGTCAGCATTAGTATTCATATCTTTTATTATAGAGTTTATAGTGTGGATTATAGTTATTTGTATGAACTTTATTAATTAAATAGAATTATAGATATATAGAAATAATACTTTTAATTTTGTAAATAGTAGTTTAGAATACGCTTTTTTCTTACAAAACCACTATTTCTTATAAAGAAGCTTAGTATCATATATTAATTTTGCTATAAAAACAATAAAAAAATTAATATAAAAAAATTAATGATTTTCTGTTGTTTTTAGTTATTTTTTTGTTATAAACTTTGAGTGTCAAATATGCAAAAACATAGTTAGGAGATTATATAAATGTTGCGCAAACTGGTTAAGAGTCTGATTCCCAGTCAAGATAAGATATTTTTTGAGTTAATGATAGAGGCGACAGAGGCAGTGGAAGACTCAGCTAGAATATTAGATCAAATAGTTAGGGAAAAGGATTGTCTGACTTTATCAGAGCTCTCTGAGGAGCTAAGGTTAACTAGAACAGTAACTGTAGAAGTTGCCAACAAGATGGATCATGAATTAGCAAGACATTTTGTAACACCTGTTGATAGAGTTGAACTACATAATGTAATAACTCTATTATTAAAACTTAATAAGAAAATCGTTAAGATACATAGATATATGCAAATTTTAATGGATGAAGAAAGAGGGGATGTGAATTTATATCTAGCAAACTGTGTTGAAACATTACGTAAAATGACCAAAGTACTAGATGATATGATGAAAGCTTTTACAAAAGGTGATAAAAAAGATCTTAAAAACTTATATATAAGACTGACAGCTTTAGATGAAAATGTATTAGAAGATTTGGCACATGCTCTTAAACGTTTTTCTCATTTTGAAGAAGGTGATGTGATCTTTATAATGAAAGTCAAAGATATATATAAAGCTATTGAGAATGCTATCTCAACTTGTACTTCAATAGCAGAGTCAATAATGAGAATTCATGTTAAAGAGGTTTAGTAAGGTATTTGCTTTATGATTTCAACAGTTTTAGTTGCTATTATTATAGTTGCTTTGTTTTTTGAGTTCACTAATGGTTTCCATGATGCAGCAAATGTAGTTGCAACACCAATTGCAACAAAATCTCTAACTCCTGGTCAGGCGATAGGACTTGCAGCATTTTTTAATTTCTTAGGGGCTTTTTTTGGTACTGCTGTGGCAGCAACTATATCAAAAGGGCTTGTAGATACTAGTGTTGTTACAAATATTGTATTAATTTCTGCTCTATTAGGTGCTATTAGTTGGAATTTTTTTACATGGAGTTTTGGAATTCCCTCTAGTTCATCTCATGCTTTGATAGGATCATTAGTTGGAGCTGTAATTATTGGATCTAGTTATAAAGAAGTTAACTATATGACTGTAGTTAATAAAGTTTTAGTTCCTATGATTAGCTCACCAATTATGGCATTTTTCTTAGCATTAATTATATGTATAGTTTTGCTAAATATTTTTATTAGACTAAGAAAGGGCGTTAAAAAGACAAATAAATATATAAGAGAGATGCAAGTTGTATCAACTAGTTTGTTATCTTTTTCTCATGGCTCAAATGATGCTCAAAAGACCATGTCAATAATCACACTAGCACTATTTAGTGCAGGATTAGTACATACTACCGAAGTACCTACTTGGGTAATAGTACTATGTGGTATCGCTATGGGCTTAGGGACTCTCTCAGGAGGGAAGAAAATAATCAAAACATTAAGTTCTAAATTGTCTAAGCTTGAGCCGGTAAATGCAGTTTCAGCAGAGTTAAGCTCGGGTGCTTTAGTTCTAGCAGCTTCTCATATAGGTTTACCTGTTAGTACAACACAAGTTGCATCCGGCTCAATAATGGGAGCAGGTTATGCAGACTCTGGGGTTAATTGGAAAGTTGTTAAAAAAATGGCAATAGCTTGGATTTTAACTATTCCAGCATGTATTGCGGTTACTAGTATTATTTATATAATATTATTTAATATATTTGGTGCTTTTTAAATCTTATAAAAATAAGTTTTTCCTTTGTATTAAAAATCTCTATAATTTTAGATTATTTAATAATTACTAATCTAGTATATGCAAGCAAAAATTAATAGGTTAATGATTTATATTCATTGGTTTACGGTTATTTTAATATTTTTAGCTTTTATTTCTATTGAATTTAGGAGTGTATTTGGTAAACATACGCTATTTCATGACTTTATGAAAACCTCTCACTTATATATAGGTTTTTTAGTTTTATTTTTAACTATTTTAAGACTTATTGTTAGAAATTTTGTGAGCTTTCCTATTATTGGTCAAAGATTATATTACAACTTGTTTAGGAGTATGATTTCAAAAACTGTTCATGTATTTTTATATCTATGGCTTATAATGATGCCTATTGTAGGTTGGTGTTTAATTAGTGCAAAAGGAACTTATATGATTCCCTTTGGATTGCCGTCTATTACTGATGTATTACCAAGAGCTAATGTAATTGAAATTAAAGAGTTACATGAATATTTTGCTTATATTGGTTTGGCTATTATATTTATTCATGCAAGTGTGGCTATTATTGAGAGTTTAATGATCAGTAGAGCTAATGTAATTAAAAGATAACTTTGTTAAGCAGTTACGTACTTTTTCTTTATTTTCTCTATACCTGATCTAACTATATTTATAAGTTCTTTTTTATATCTTGAGTGTTTATAGACTAGAACTAAATGAGGCTCTAAAGGAAATTCTATTTCAACCCCTTCTATTTTGGCTATATTCTCGTAGTCTTTTAATACTGCATTATGATAAAACTTAGGCATAAAACCAATAACATTTTCACTTTTAAGAATATTTGCTTTTTGTATTTCATTATCAACAGTATATCTGACGTTATCAAGGTTAAACTTATAATTTTCTGATTTATATTTGAAATCAGTAATTCCTAAAGAAAAGTCATATCTGTTAAAAACAATCGGAGCCTCAATAATTTTTTCAGGGTTATTATGCATTTCTTTGATAAAATCTTTATTACCATATATATATGCAGGTAGTTTAATAGCTTCTACAGATGAACAAACTATCCAATCATCTAGATCTAGAAACTCAATATGTTTGGTAAAAATTTGGATAACACTATATGAATCAAACTGATACTGACTTCCGTTCAAATTATCAACCTGATAGCTATCTAAAGCAAAATTGAAAGATTCATCGTTAATTTCTTGTATTCGAGGCAATACTAAATCAATAACAATTTTTAGAAATAGTGGCGAACCCAATATTTTTATCGATTTACGTTCTCTAAAACCACTTTGTTTTACATTTTGAATAATATCTTCTAGATCTTTAAAAGTTTTATTACAAGAATGATAGTATTTCATCCCATTAGCTGTTGGAGATATACGATTTTGGATATTAGTAATAAGCTTTATATCTAGGAATCTTTCTAAGCCGTCAATTTTATTTTTTATAGTGTTAAGCTCAACATTATAATATTTTTTAACTGAGCTATATGAGCCTAGTTCAACTAATTTTAGAAAATAACGAGTTGCTTCGATAGTATCTTTGTTGATAATGCTCATATTTACTATTAATTGATTTTTATTTTGATATTTTTAATAATAGCATACTATATTGTGGTTTTCTAAAGAGGTTAGAAAAAACTAACAAGATTTTTAATGTTTTGTCTTTCAGTTCTATAATTGTTTACAGAGGCTGAGATATTTTCATAACCAATCGCGATTCCACATATTAAGGTATATTCTTTAAAATCTACTAGTTCTTTTTTAATAATATCTGGATAGTGCCCTAAAGATGCCTGTGGGCATGTTGCTAATCCTAAATCATTAGCTGCGAGTAAAATAGATTGTATTAACATACCACAATCCATATAGCTACTAATACTGTCAGTGGGATATTTAAATATAAAAATAGCGGATGGTGAGTCAAATGAAATATAGTTTTTTTTCCACTGCTCAATACGTTTCTCCTTATCTTCTCTAGATATATTTAATGCTGTATACAAGTCATGGCCACATTTGATAGCTCTTTCTTTTAGCTCACCTTGTAATGGCATATCACCATCATAGTTATATTCCATTCTTGGTTTTTCACCATTTTCGCATGCTTGTAAAATCTTACTCATTAAGTCTATTTTCTTTTGGCCACTAACTACTACTATTTTCCATGGTTGGGTGTTTTTGCTTGAAGGAGTCCATTTTGCAGCTTCAAAAAGTTTTTCAAATAACTCTTGAGGGATTGGAGTATCTAAAAATTCTCTAACACATTTACGACTTTTTAATACTTCTAAGGTTTGCATAATTTATCTAATCGAGAGTTTTTCAATAGTATTTAATTTTAACTAGAAGATGCCTGAAAATATATAGTTCTCATAAATAGATGAGATAGAATAGTTAAATTTATTTAATAATATTGATGATTAGGCTCATCAATATTGACAGATTAATTATTTTTTGTATAATCTAATCCTTCCTCTTTTAGAAAATTGAATGAGGAATTGATTAAAAAATTAAAGGGAGGGTAAGTATGCGATTAACACAGCAGTTATTTACAAAAAGAATTTCTTTAGTTCAAGCTTTTTCTAAGAAAACTCAAGGTCTAAAGTGCTTAGTAAAGACTCAGGCTAATGAAAAAAAATAAAAAAATGATTTTTATTATAAAGGCTATATAATAATTCTTAAACGCTAATAAAAAGGAGCTACATAAGTGTTTACGAAAAAAATGGCTTTTACTTATTTTATTACGGTTATACTAATTTTTAACTCTGGTTGGATCGATAGTGTAGTTTTATATAACTCCTTTGGTGCCAGTGTCGCTGTAATGTCAGGTAACTTAAGGATTCTAGGACATAGTATTGCTGGATCTGATTGGGTATTCGTACATAAAGTTGCGATTCTTGTTTTTGGTTTTGTTATTGGTTCTGCTGTAAATGGCGTAATAATGAAAACAGATGCATATGTTATATCAGAAGATCATACAAAAACTTTAGTTTTACAAAGTGCTGTAATGCTTACAGGAACATTATTAATAGATATTTTTAGTAATCATCGTATTATTGATGATTTATTTTTAGCTGTTGCTATGGGTATGCAAAACAGTTTTACAACTTTATTCTTTGGTGGTTTTGCGCGGACTACTCATATGACAGGTACAACTACAGATTTAGGTATTGAAATAGGTAGAGTTCTACGCGGCGATAGATCAAATATTTGGAAAATTCCCTTCTTTGCTACTTGTATGATAATGTTTGTCATTGGTAATGCGATGGGCTTTGCTTGGGTGAGGATAGCTGGTGAGTACTTTACTTTGATGTTATTTCCTTCTGTTGTCCTGCCAATATTTGTCGGTATTGTGATTTTAATAACTTATAATATGAAAATTAAGAATCATACTCTCTAGTTTAGTCTAGTGTCGGTAGTAAATCAAAAGAGCCAAGAATCTGTAAAGAAATTATAATAATTGCTATAGCTACTACAACTATAGTTATGATAGATGTACTTACAAAGTTTTTTCTTTTACGATAATTAATTACCCAAAGCATCATCACTGGTAGAGCAACTTGCAATACTGCCACAAATATACTTGCATATCCTAATGCTGACTTGAAACCATCTGGGTATACGATTGCGTAAAAATATGCAGGTAAAAATGTAATTATAAAGGCAAGAATTTTATGTTTATGTAAATTTTTTGAGATCTTATATGTGCTACGGTTAAAATCAAATAATCCGAGTGAGACACCTAGAAATGAAGTTGCTAAGGCAAAGAAACCAAATAAAAAAGATATTGTAGAAATATAACCTGAAGTTCCTTCAAAATGAGTAACTATTACTGATGTTATTTCCCCTGATTCTTTACCTAAGATTCCTGTTGGAGTAGCTATAGGTAGAGATCCAAGAGTTGCAAAAATCCAAAGTAAGTATACAACTAAAGGAACTGAGCTACCTAATATGATTGCTTGGCGTAGAGAATTTCTATTTGAGCCAACATATGTTCTAAGTGTTGGGACAATATGGTGAAAACCGAAAGATGTTAAAAGAATAGGAAATGCTGCCCAGATAAAATTAGGATTTTTAATTTGATATGTTAAATGATCAGTAGAGACATGAGGAACTAATACAGCAATTAGTAAGAAAAATGCTAAAAGTTTACCTGTTAGCATTAGTTTATTGACATGATCAACCACTCTGGTGCTAATATAGATAAATACGCCAAGTATGAGTATGAAAATAATACCTGTAAACTTTTCAGATAAATTAATATCTAAGCTGCTTAACGTTGTAGATAATAATGACCCTCCACCAACTGTGTAGGCTGCAACCAGTGAGTAGAGTAGTAAAACATAGCAAATCCACACAACACCAACACCTATGGGGCCAAGCGTTTTATTTGTCATCTCTATAAAGTTAGAACCATCTTCCATCTTTAAGTTTACCTCTGCTAGCACTAAAGCGGTAAATGTCATTAGCGCCCAGATACAGATAATCAATATAGAGCCAATAAAGAAACCACAACTAGCAACAGTTGCTGGGATAGCTAACATTCCAGCACCAATACAGGTGCCAGATATAATCATTGCAGCACCAAATTTTCTTGATAAAATCATACTATATGCGTCAGTTCTAGGATTTATAGAATTTTAAATCCCAACTTATTTTTTTAAAGCTTATAATATAATTATTATAGCTTATATAAAAATTATATTTCTAGAAAATGGATATGAATAACAAAATTAAACAAGCTTTGATAGAACTTGATATTGAGGCAACTCAAGAGCAGATTGATTTATGGATAGCTTATCTAAAGCTATTAGAAAAATGGAATAAAGTTTATAACATGACAGCAATTAAGAATATTGATGAGATGTTGGTCAAGCACTTATTTGATAGTTTAGCTGTTGCTAAGTATTTAAAAGGAGTATCAACTATAGATGTTGGCACTGGAGGAGGTTTGCCTGGCGTAGTTCTTGCTATCTTATATCCAGATCATCAATTTACACTAGTTGATAGTGTTGGTAAAAAAATTATGTTCCTTAAAAATGTCAAAAAAACCTTAAATTTGAGCAATATAAATCCTGTCAACTCTAGGGTTGAAGATTTAAAAGGGAATTTTGATAATATTATTTCACGAGCATTTAGTTCAGTTGATACCTTTTATGAGTTATGTAAGCAGTTTTTAACTGATGACAATCAAATGTTAGCAATGAAGGGTCCTGACTTAGAGGAGCAAAACCTAGCAAAACTACCTCTTAATACACAAAACTTTAAAATAAAAGTTCCTTTCTTAAATGCAGAACGAAATCTAATAGTTATGAGAGATAAAGATGCTAAATAAAGAGTTTATAAAAAAAGCTTTTGAAACGATTAATCAAAATATAGCTAATCATGCAAATTTACTTGCTGTTAGTAAATATCAATCATTAGAAAAGATAAGTTATCTGGCAAGCTTGGGCCAAGTAGATTTTGGTGAGAATTATTTTCAAGAGCTTGAACAAAAAGCTCAACAGCTTCCTGATTTGAGGTGGCATTTTATAGGTTCCTTACAGTCACGAAAAATAAAACATATTGTCAAATATGTTGACTCTATACAAAGTGTCGAAAAAATAGAGCATCTTGAAAAGATTAATAAGTCAGCCTGCCAACTAAAAAAAACAGTAGACATATTTTTACAGATAAATATTGATGATGATATTAGTAAATCAGGTTTTAAGTCTTCTCAATACAAAGAAGTTATTGAGTGTGTTGAAAGATCAAAAGATTTAGCTGGAGTAAAAATAGTTGGTCTAATGTGTATTCCCGCTAAATCAGTGTCTTCAGAAGGAAGCTTCAAAAAAATGAAGAACTTTTTTGACTTAGTTAATTCTAAGCTTTCGCAAGATTTAGTATTAAATAGGCTATCAATGGGGATGAGTGCTGATTATGAGCTAGCTATACAACATGGAAGTACTGATGTGCGAATTGGGAGTAGTTTATTTGGAGAGAGAAATTAAATTGTAGATAGGATATTTTGTAGAAAATATATTTTATGGTCTAGCAGTTAGAAGCTCGCTATTTATTACTAAATTGACAAATTCTCTTATTTTCGGCTGAACAAATTTATTCTTTGGATAATATATAAATAACTCTTGCTCATTAGAAAATTCATTTGGTAATATCTCGACTAACTTTCCATTTTCTAATTCTTTTCTCACTATATATTCATGAAATTGCGCTATACCCATGCCATCTAAAACACATTCTTTTATAAATTCAGTACTATCAGCAGATAGGATTGGGTTATGAATATTAACTTTAATATTATTTTTAGTGTTTACTACGGGTGTTGATCTAGAGCGGTGAGGTATAACACTATGGTTAGAGAGGTCTTCTAAGTTTTTTGGAGTGCCTCTTTCATTAATATATTTGGGACTTGTACATAATACATATCTTGTTTTTGCAATTCTACGAGCAATAATATCTTCTGGAGGTGGCCAGTTAACTCCTAGCACAATATCCGCTTCTTGAGTTTTAAAATCAGGCAGTTTTTCTTCGACACTCACCTCTATTTGAACTTTGGGAAATTTTTTTGAATATTCTTTTATTAGTTTTAAAAGAATTTTTCGAGCAAAAAATGGTTTAGTACTTATCCGTAGTATGCCAGATGGCTCGCTATGAAATGATTCTGCTAAGTCTCTTACTTTCACTATCTCTTGTTGTAGATTAGCACAATAATCAAATAGTATTTTTCCCTCATGAGTAAGAGATAGAGTTCTTGTTGTTCTATTTATTAAGTCAACTTTTAGCTCTTTCTCCAGCAGTTTTATAGAGTGACTTATCGCAGCTTTTGTAACACCAATGGCTTTTGCAGTATTTGTAAAACTTCCATGTAAAACGAGCTCATGGAAAACCTCGAATAGAGAAATTGGTATTTTTTTATAATCTTTCATTGTTTAGGAAAAATAAACTCAGGTTGGCTATATAATTAATTGTAAAATATAATTTTTAATTTACTATGGTTTTTACAAATAAAAGTTATAAAATAGTGATTTCAAAGAATTGACTCTTGAATAAGTCCAACTGTTTAGAAAAAGTATACTTAAGTTAAATATTTTTGATATTGTGAAATATTGCTTTTTATTTAATATATGTCTAATAAAATAATGAATGAGAAATAAATATTAAAAGTTATAAAATAATAACTTTGTTAAGCTATATTGGTCTTGCTAGTGGTTCAGCAGCTATTCTTAACCCAGCATTGCCATATATCACTAGAGAATATGGTTTATCTAAAGGAGCTGTTGAATGGATTGTGACAGCTTTTTTGATAGGGTATGTTGTAGGATTAATAATATATGGGCCTATAGCAAAGAAGTATGGTGGAGCAAAAACCCTAAGAATAGGAATGATCATAAATATTATAGGAATAATAATGTGTTTATTAGCATCAAAAGATTCTTCTATGTTTATGCTGGCTATAGGGAGGTTTATAACAGCTGTGGGAGCTTCTGCTGGGCTAGCATGTGTTTTTCTTATATTAAATCAATCGCTTGAATCTCATAAAGTGAAATTCGCTTTATCTTTTGCAACAGTCTCTTTTACTTTGGCAATAACAATAGCTACATTAATAGGGGGAGTAATTACTACTTATAGTTATTGGAGTTATTGTTTTTATGTATTATTACTACAAGCCGTGATAATGTTTGGTATGAGCTTCTTATATGAAAATAAAAAAGATGCTGGATATGATCTTAAAGTATCAGCTATTGTTAGCGGATATTTAGAAGCTTTTAAAAGCTATAAACTAATAGTCTTCTCATTAGCAATAGGTTCTATGTCTGTTTTTAGCTATTGCTATTCTGCATCAGGACCTTTTATGGCTCATTCTTTATTTAATTTTAGTAGTGCTGAATATAGTATCTGGACTTCTATGACTATGATAGGAATTCTATCAGGATCAATAGTAATAGCTAAAATAATAAACAAATATGAAAGCGAAAATATACTTATTATTGCTTTGATTTGTCTAATTATTTTAATTATAGTTTTAGCTGTTTTAAAAGCTACTAACAGTCTTACGCCAATAATATTTTTTGTACTAATAACCTTGATGTATTTTGTATGTAATTTTATATTTCCTACGGGGTCACATATCGCATCAAATGCTATTGAATGTAAGGCAAATGGGTCAGCTGCTATGAATTTTATAAATATGTTAACAGCTGTTGTAGGAGTAACTGCGATGGGATATGTACCTTTTGAGTATATTTGGAGTTTCCTATTATTATCAGCTATATTACCAGTTATATGTCTAGTTTTAATTGCAATTAATAAAAGAATATCTCAATCATAATTAATTTATGTCTAGGCTTCATTAAAATTTTTAATATCTATCTATTTTAAGCTTTCTATAGGTATTTCAATTTTATTCCTTATTTTTTATTAGGTTATTAAGATAAGGAAAAAGCATTTTTAAATTTAGATTAATTAGTTTAGTGGTAATGATCATTTCTAATTGTTTAAAAAAACTAAACTAAAGTTAAGTATTTGCATTATTGTAAAATATTTTTTTTAATTTAATATATGTTTCACCAAAGTAAAAAAATAAATAAATAAATAAACAAAAGAGAATAAAAATGAAAAATTATAAAATAATAATTTTATTAAGCTATATCAGTATAGCGAGTGCCTCAGCAGTTATTATAAACCCTGCTTTACCAAATATTGCTAAAGGGTTTGGGATATCTACTGGTGCAGTTGAGTGGTTAGTAAGTATATTTCTTATAGGATATGTTGCAGGTCAAATAATATATGGACCAATTGCAAAAAAATATGGTGATGTTATGACACTACGGATTGGGATGGTTATAAATATCATTGGAATACTAATTTGTTTACTATCTCCATCTATGTCTATGTTACTTATAGGAAGATTTGTAACAGCTATAGGAGCATCAGCGGGATTGGTATGTACATTTATTATATTAAATAACTCTCTTTCTCCACATAAAGCTAAGTTAGCCTTATCTTTTGCAACTATATCTTTTGCAATATCATTAACGCTAGCTACATTAATAGGTGGTTTAATTAGTGCTTATACTCATTGGTACTACTGTTTTTATGTATTATTGTTACAAGCTGTAATAATGTTTGGAGCAAGCTTTTTATATGATAATAAAAAAGACTTTAGTTTTGATTTGAAAGTATCTGCTATTATTGATGGCTATAAAGATGCTTTTAGTAACTTCAAATTAGTAGTATTTGCAATGACATTAGGTGTTATGACAGTTTTTAGTTATTGTTACTCTGTAGCAGGTCCTTTTATTGCTCATAATATGTTCAATTTTAATAGTGCTGAATATAGTTTGTGGACTTCTATGACAATTATAGGAATTATATCAGGATCGATGTTGATTGCTAAAGTAATAAACAAGCATGATAGTCATAGAATACTTATAGTTGCTTTAGTTTGCTTTTTTGCATTGCTTATAATTACAGCAGGGTTAAAAATGGCTAATGAGATTACACCACTGGTATTCTTTGTACTAATAACGTTGATGTATTTTGTATGTAATTTTATATACCCTACAGCTTCTCATTTGGCATCTAATGCGATTGAATGTAAATCAAATGGGTCAGCAGCAATGAATTTCATAAATATGTTAACAGGTGTTGTAGCTGTCTCTATAATGGGCTACCTACCTTTTGAATATATTTGGGACTTCTTACTAATGTGTGCAATACTTCCAATTATTTGTTTTGCACTAATTATTTATAATAAATTTTAAAAAATTAATAGTTTTTCTAGATATTTATTAAGTTAATTCTAAGAACTTAAAATTGATATTTCTACCTATTCAAAGCTAGTGGCAGTAAAGCATTGAACTATTTTATCTCTTTGTAAGATAACGATGCTTTTAGCTGGAATACTTATTTTACTATAATTTTTTGTAGTATCAGCAAAGTTAGCAATTACTATAAATC
The DNA here is from genome assembly GCF_036281795.1 of Francisella sp. 19S2-4. Classification (NCBI taxonomy): domain Bacteria; kingdom Pseudomonadati; phylum Pseudomonadota; class Gammaproteobacteria; order Thiotrichales; family Francisellaceae; genus Francisella; species Francisella sp. 19S2-4. Next base: position 8,651 of record NZ_JAWUZH010000040.1, on the reverse strand, counting down.
CATCTGAAAACTCGGTAGATTGAAGTAGTTTATCATTACTTAGATATTTAAAGTTAGTCATTTTCTGCTGTACTAAAACCTTATGCCATTTTGACCAAACTGGTAAATACTTGCTTAAAAGATCTTTTTGTTGCTTCCACGCTTTTCTATCTAAATGTAGTAATGGAGGGTAATTATATAAGAATGTTTTTAATATATTGTTTTTTATCTGAGAAGGAAATTTAAAAGTCCCATACTCCCAGTGATCAGAAGTTATAATACTATTGTTGTAAACCATTTGATAAAGTGGAGCCTCAAAAGTAGGGTTATAATATATATAGGTAAGAGATGGCTTTAATGGGGTAGGCTTGCCGTATCTAGGCGGGATACCAGATGGAGACCAATAGCTTCCCATATAATATTTGGACTTTTTATTTTGACGCATATCTTTATCCCAAATACCTTGAGAAACTAGGCCTTGTCCATAAACTGCTACAGGGGCAATATAGTCTTTACCATCTTCTGTACCAACTACTAAACTATAATGTTTAGCAGCCCATCTGAAATAATCTATTTTATTTTGGGCATCTTGAGCTTTAGTTTGAGGATGTTTTGTAGAAAAATCATTATATAAAGCACCTGCACCGTCACTATCAAAGAACCATGAGTTAAAATTTGCATTATATATGTTTATAGCTTTATTTAAACGTAGCTTAACCTGAGGCATTGCATATGATGAGTTTAACTCGCGCTGCCCATCTAGGAAACCTTGGAGATATTTACCGTTTTGCTTAATTATGGCTGCGTTATCAAAGAAGTTTTCTTTTGTACCAAAATAAGCTGTTGGCATGCTATCAGGATCTTTTCCTATCAAAGAGTTATATGAGTCGTAAGGGGCAATAAGATACCCATCTTTTTCAGCTTGATTAATAACATTGGTATGGTATATACCATCAGAAACATCATTTAGGCCTAGCCATGCATTTTTTAAGCCAATACTTTGTAATTGTTCGATCATCCATATTGAAACACCGTTACCCCATTGAGGAACTGGAGTTATATATTTAGAATAAACTGATTGAATTAAGTTTTTATTCAGCTCAACTGTATTTGCAGGAGTTCTAGGCTCTGATAGCAATTTAGTTGCTTCAGGATTAAGTTTAATAGAGCCAAACTCTTGTTTGTTCCATAGGCTAGGATCATTTACTAATACTTTAAATGCATTGTCAACATCAGCTTTTAAAGATGTATAGATCCATTGCTGTTTTACAAACTCTTCAAGAGAAGTATTAGAATGTTCTTTTAATATTTTATTGAAATATTTTGTTGGATTATCAGTCTTGCTTGCTAGCTGTTGCTTAATAAATTGTTGTAATCCCTTCCAGTTGATATTTGATTCACCAACTAGTTCATCTCCCCATAGATAAATAAATGGAGCACCATAAAGTTTTGTAACTCCAGGTACTATCTTAGCTTTATCTGCTAACGTTACAAATTTACCTTGGTCTATTTTATGTTGACGATAAGTATCGGCAATTACTGCTGGGTCATTTTTTAATATTTTAATTGTGAACCCAAAAGGCTTATTTTCATTTAAAATGTTAAAAGTATGCCTAAAATGTAAAGTTAAGCTTTCTTTACCTGTGAACCAAAAATCGTTATCAAAGATATTGCTAACTTGATAATAGGTTGCAGATTTATCAAATCCTGCTGTTAAAAATTGCATTGATAGGCTAGAAAGGGCATTTAGAGGACTCTTCTCACTAGAGGTTGATGTTAAGTATTCTATCCATTTTTTATTGTCTGCAGGTATATTCCAACCCTCTAGCATTGGTAGTAAAAAAGACTTTTCTCCACTAATAATAGGGAAGGTAATAGTTTTATTTTGCGTTCTAGTTAGTTTTTGATTATTTTTAAAGCTAACATTTAAACCATTATTATCTAGTTTAAAATCAATATTAATATTATCACGCGTAAAATCTAATTCGCTTTTATTTTGATTTGTAATTTTAAAATCCTGTTTTGCTTGTGCAGCTGATATAGGAGTCTCATTAGAGTTCTGTTTAAGGTCAACTTTTAATGTTGCGGGGTCAATAATAAAGCAGCTATCTTGTTGGCAGAGGTTAATGGGGTTGGCAAAAGCAGTGCCTGATAAAAATAGAGTTAATATAACTATATTTTTTAGTTTCATAGATATTGTTGAGATTGGAGTAGTTTTATTTAATGGTATATGTAAAAAATATAAGATAAATATTTTTACAGCAGTTTTAAATTAACTCAACAGGCTTAACCTTTAATGATTCTAAATCAATAACGGCACCAACGCTATCATCTGCTCCAGCCTCCATGATTCTTAGCTTTTTAGATGTCGCACCATCTGTATTATCTAGATCAATACTTATACTTTGCCAACTTTGAGAAAAGTCTGTTTGTTCATATACTAATTCGTCACCTAGATAAACTTGAAAACCGCTAGAGCTATCACCTGTTCTGGAGTAATAATCAAAGCTTAGATTCATTTTTGAAAACCCTTCAGTATTGAGATTATGGTTGATTTCCATTAACTCATTACTATTTCCATCTAGCTCAGCAACGGCAGCTCTACCAACACTAAAGTCAAATCCATTCCAAACTTCTAGATTGCCCCCTTCTATATTCCACTCCCCTAAGAAAGGGTCATCTGCATTAACCCACGTGAGGCTACCTAAGGGTGCTGGGTTATTATTTACCTGAAAGGCATTGCTATTGTTAATTAGACTATTTTGCTCTAAAGCATTAAAGAAGGAGGAACTATAGTAATTACAGTTGCTTGGTGCTTTAGCTGTTGAAATACCATCACCAGATAATATACATTTCCAAGTTATTAGGCTTTCTGATGAAATAGGCTTTAGTAAAACATAAGCAACACCATTTATAGTATTTGTGCCGGATGATCCAATATCTTTTGTAATAGTTGTATTATCAAGAGTTATATTTGGGTCATTGATATCTATTAAAGAAAGATCTTGCTTATTTATAATAGCTTCAGCAACTTGCTGTTTTATATACCCTAGAGAGCTTAATTCGCTAGCAATATTAGCTTTAATCGTATAGTTGGAATATACAGGTATAGAGATTGATGCGATTAATGCTATGATGGCGATCACAAACAAAATCTCTAATAGCGAAATACCAAATTGAGATTTTAAATGTGATACCATATCTATGAATTTGCCAATAGAACTAAATTCTTTGTATATATTGTAGTATAAAAAAATAGATTTTTTAACATAATCTTAGATTCGTTGGAAATACCACTTATTACACTGGCTATCAAAAATTTAATATAGTAAAATTTTTCTAATGCTTAAATATAGAGAAAAAAAATGACTTCTTTAGATAAGATTAATAGTTATTTTGAGAATAGTATACAGGCAAAAATAGAAACAGCAAATGTTCTACCTCCTGCTATAGCACAAGCTGCAAAGGCAATGGTCTCTTGCTTAGAGAATGGTGGTAAGATTTTAGCATGTGGTAATGGGGGCTCTGCAGCTATAGCACAGCATTTTTCATCGAAATTGTTAAACCAATTTGAAATGGAAAGACCACCATTACCAGCGATTTCTTTAACGGGAGATATGGCAACTATTACAGCTGTTGGTAATCATTATGGTTTCACAGAAGTGTTTGCTAAACAAGTTGCAGCACTTGGTAATGAAGATGATATATTATTAGTTGTATCTGCTACAGGTGATTCAGAGAATATACTTAAAGCTGTTGAAGAAGCTCATGATCTAGAGATGAAAGTTATAGCTTTAACGGGTGCAAATGGAGGGAGGTTACAGAATATGTATAATCCTGAAGATATTGAATTAAGAATCCCATCGAGTAACGTTGCTAATATACAAGAGAATCACTTTCTTATAATTCATTGTTTATGTGATATTATTGATCAAAAATTATTTGCAGGCCTAGAAGATTAATAAGATGAATTCAAAGAAAATATATAAAGTTATTACTTTGTTAGGAATTAGCTTCTTTTTGGCTGGATGTGTAGAGCCATATACGGCTCCAGTGCCGCAAGGTAAGGAAATATCAAATAAAGAGCTTCTTGAGATTAAGCCGAATATGACAAAGGGTGAAGTTATATATATCCTTGGCTCACCAGATATTATAGATACTTTTAATCCTAATCAGTTTATCTATATAAATACTTACAAAAAAGATATGCAGTCTAGCATGTTCAGTGAGTCAAAATTAATATTAACTTTTAATAATCAAGATAAGCTAATTGGAATTTCAGGAAACTATGCTCCACCAACAAAAGAGCCAGTATTCTAAAGTCATAGAATTTTTATAGAAGTTTTTAATAAAAAAAGATTATACTAAAAAGAAAAAGTTAATTAAGCAGCAGCAGAAAGAGCTTTGATTTTAGCACTTAAACGAGATTTATGTCTAGCCGCTTTATTTTTGTGGATAAGACCTTTAGTTGCATACTTATCTAATAAGGAAACAACTTTAGTGAAACTTTCTTTTGCAGCTTCAACGTCACCTTTTTCGATAGCATAAGCAGTTTTCTTTAAGAAAGTTCTCATTACAGAACGACGAGCAACATTATGTTGACGATTTCTTTCAGCTTGAACGATTCTTTTTTTTGCTTGTTTTGAGTTAGCCAATTTTATTCTCCAGTTTTAATTTTTAACTTTTTTATAATTCTAGTTTCTCCGGGGGATAAATTGAGAAACACAAATATATAAATATAATAGCTAAAGTATTTTGCATACATTGTGCTTTTTTGTCAACAAAAATTAAAAGATATTAATAATATTAGGTGTTTAAGTTATACTGGTACTAATTTCTGAAGAGTTTTTATAATATAAGATATTATGATTTGAATTTTTAAATGTAAATGTTGTAGGGAGTCATAATAAATTGAAATCTGAGAAAATGTTTACTATGAAGTTTTTTGCTATTTGTCTAATGATAATACTATCTGAGTTAGCTATAGATATGTATTTACCTACGTTTTCGAACATGAAAGAGTTTTTTGCTACAAGCTATAGTCTTGTGCAAATATCTTTATCTGTATACTTACTGGGTCTTGGATTATCACCAATAATTTTGGGACCTCTCTCTGATAGCATTGGTCGAAAAAAGCTAATCATCTTTTTGATTTTAATTTTTACATTATTTTCATTTTTATCTATATTTGTGATAAATGTATATTTGTTTATTATATTGAGATTTTTTTCTGGTATTTCAGCTGTTTTTGCAACAGTTCTTGCTACTGCGGTACTTCGAGATAGCTATCATGGACATAACTTAGGAAAGGCTATATCAATAACCTCAATGCTTTGGGCAATCATTCCATCTATAGCCCCTGTTATTGGAGGATATGTTTTAGAGTTGGGACATCTCTGGCAAAATATATTTTTGTTAATATCTATAATTGGTGTAGTTACTCTTGTTTTAGTTATATTTTTTTTACCAGAAACATTGCCAATATCTCAGCAAAATGCATTTGATTTATATGATAAGTTTAAGCAATATATAGACCTATTTACGAATAAAAAGTTTATGAGTCGAGCTCTTTCTAGTGCGTTGACTTATAGTATATTTACAGCATATATCACAGCAGCACCAATATTATTGAGAATTAATTTTAATACCTCTGCAATTGATATTGGTTGGCTACAACTAGTTTACGCTGCTATGTATATTGTAGGAACTTTTATTAATAGTGTTCTTATATCAAGAATTGGGTTTTCTAAATCTATAGTGATAGGTAAGATAACCTTATTACTAGGGGCTTTTTTCCTATTGACTCTTTTTGTGAGTCAAAATATATTTTCATTATTGATTCCGATGATGATTATTCAGTTTTCTATAGGGCTTATCTTTCCAAATTATTGTGCATTAGCTTTGATGTCTTATGAAAGAAATTCAGGACAAGGAGGAGCTTTATTAGTATCAATACAATTATTCGTTTGCTTCTTAGCAAGCTCTTTGGTGTCTTTAATTCCTCTAGGGAATCTTTCGGTATATGCGTTATTTATAATGATTTTGGTAATAGCTATTATGTTATTAAGCCATAAAGAGTATTAGCTTTTTAACCGTTCGTTTATGAAAAAATAAAGGTTTATATAATAGTAGAATTAGGACTTACTTAGTTTTGATTTTTAGTATTTCTTAAATATATTCCAGTTCATTTTAAACCTGATTTGTAGCATAATAGGTATCTAGATTTATAAATAAACAACCTTTTGGTTAAAAATACAGATTTTAATTTATGAAAAATATAAGAAACTTCTCAATAATAGCACATATTGATCATGGCAAGTCGACCCTATCAGATAGATTTATACAGGTGTGTAATGGTTTAAGTGAACGAGAAATGAAAGAGCAAGTATTAGACTCTATGGATATAGAAAGAGAGCGTGGCATCACGATCAAAGCACAGTCCGTGACGTTAGATTATACTGCTAGAGATGGACAGATATATCAGCTTAACTTTATTGATACTCCAGGACATGTAGACTTCTCATATGAAGTTTCACGCTCACTAGCTGCTTGTGAAGGAGCCTTGCTTGTAGTTGATGCTGCTCAAGGAGTTGAGGCTCAAACAGTTGCAAATTGTTACACTGCGATTGAACAAGATCTAGAAGTAATACCTATATTGAATAAAATAGATTTACCATCCGCAGAGCCAGAGAGAGTTGCTGAAGAAATTGAAGAAATTATTGGTATTGATGCAACAGGGGCGACTACTTGTAGCGCTAAAACAGGTGTCGGTGTTGAGGATGTGTTAGAAACAATTGTTGCTAAAGTTCCTGCGCCACAAGGTGATGTTAATGCTAAGTTGCAAGCTTTGATTATTGACTCATGGTTTGATAATTATCTTGGAGTTGTATCATTAGTTAGAATAAAAAACGGTACCTTAAAAAAAGGAGAAAAGTTTAAGGTAATGTCAACAGGAGTATCTTACCAAGCTGATAGAGTTGGCGTATTTACTCCTAAAATGAAAGATCTTGATCATTTAAAAGCAGGAGAGGTTGGCTTTATTGTTGCAGGAATTAAGGATATTCATGGTGCACCAGTTGGTGATACCCTTACTCATACTCATAATCCTACAGATAAGCCAGTACCTGGATTTAAGAAAGTGCAGCCACAAGTTTATGCTGGGATGTTTACGATTAGTTCAGATGATTATCCTGATTTTAGAGAAGCCTTAGATAAACTCAGTCTAAATGATGCTTCATTATTTTTTGAGCCTGAAGTTTCTCAAGCTTTAGGTTTTGGCTTTAGATGTGGTTTTCTTGGAATGTTGCATATGGAGATTGTCCAAGAGAGACTAGAAAGAGAATATAATCTTGATCTTATAACTTCGGCACCAACTGTTGTTTATAAAGCAGTCAAAAAAGATGGTGAAGTAGTTGATGTTGATAATCCTGCGAAGCTACCAGAACCTGGTGCAATTGCAGAAATACACGAGCCAATAGTAAGAGCAAATATTCTTGTACCTAAAGATTACGTTGGTAGTGTAATTACAATATGTGTTGAGAAAAGAGGTGTACAGGTTGATTTAAACTATGTTGGTAGTCAAGTTTCAATAACTTATGATTTGCCAATGATTGAAGTTGTATCTGACTTTTTTGATACTTTGAAGTCTGTAACAAAAGGTTATGGATCATTAGATTATGAGTTGATTAGATATGAACCAGCTAATATGGTTAGGTTAGATGTTCTTATCAATGGTGATAAAGTTGATGCATTGGCAAGTATCGTGCATAAAGACCAGGCAAAATATAAAGGTAGAGATCTAGTTGAAAGGTTAAAAGAGCTTATTCCTAGACAGATGTTTGAAGTTGCAATACAAGCTGCCATTGGAGGCACTATTGTTGCTAGAAGCACAGTTAAAGCTTTACGTAAGAATGTCTTGGCAAAGTGTTATGGTGGAGATGTTTCGCGTAAGAAAAAGCTTCTAGAGAAGCAGAAAGAAGGTAAAAAGAGAATGAAAAATATAGGCTCTGTTGAAATTCCTCAAGAAGCATTTTTATCTGTATTGAAAAAATAATCTTATTAAAGTTATTTGTTTTATAAAGGGCTCAAAGAAATAATTTTCACTAAATTACGATTGAATCCTTTATTCTCAATAATATATTTTATATTTTCTATAGGTTTTTTATCGATAAGAACATTTGCTTGACATGTTCTGGTATTGTTAAAAAAATCAACTTGCTTAAAGTTGGATAGGGTAATAGTATTTTGAAAAAATGAATTATTATTTTCTCTAATTAAAATCTCGCTTAATGTTTCTTTGACGTTATCACACTTAGTAGTTGTATAGCCTGCTTTGTATATTATAGGTATTACTATTGCTACTAATATTATTGCTATTGAGCTAATAATTTCCCAAAGCTTAAGTTTCGTTAGTTTGAATTTCTTTAGAAGATATTGTTGTATGGCATATAAGCCTAGTGCGATAGCTGCTAAAAAGTGCCCAATAACAATAGAAAAGAGTATAAAAACTATTATGTATTTCAACGTTATAAACTTATTTCTCTTAATATTTAACATTAAGATATCTTTATTAATTAAGATAGTTATTTTGATATTATCAAGACTGTTGAATAAATCTTTCAATTTCTATGAATAGGAATATTTTTGCTATTTTTAGTAAAAACTTAGCCTTA